>JAFEBR010001049.1 GCA_018242565.1 Planctomycetota bacterium
CTGTCCTGAATCATCGCAACCTTCCTTTCCGGTTAAGGTTGCGATCTTTACGACACTCGACTCCCTCGTCCCGCAAACCGGGATTTTTAATTGTCGTCGGCGGGAGTTTTAATTGTCGCTATACAGGGAATGCAGATCCAGTCATTCGTGATGTAGAAGAAGTATCGGTAGTCGTCGAAGAGTTGCTTCTGCCCGGACTCACGGACCTTCAGCAGTTTGCAGACGATGACCATTCGATAGTCTCGGCGGCACGCGCCGGGGCGGTATGTCGTCTCCGCCACCAATTCCTGTTCCATCCGAATATCCTTGTAACCGCGCTCCTCGACGATTTGTTGCTTAACCCGCTCGGGTCGCTGCCGGGGTGTCGTTTGCACGTCGTATTTCGCCCGCCGATTCAGCGGTTGATACGCCGAATTGGGCAGGTGGTCGGCCAAGATTTCGCGCGGCGCGGTGGCGTCCAGCCCAAAGCAGAACTTCACCCCCTGATCGTCCCAGCCATCCAAAAACGCGGTCTGTGAAAAGTCTGTGTCGCCACGCAACCGAATGGAACGGAACCCCGCCGCACGACAGAGGGCGATGCTCTCATCCAGCATGGCGGCAGCACCTTCGTGAGACGGACGGTTGCCAGAACGGTTCACCAGTCGCAGGACTTCACCCGTGTTGGCCAGTGTGATCGCCAATGGATGGTATCCCCACTGCCCTTTGTAAGAGATGTCCATCCCCTGTTTGCATTCACCATCGGTTTCGACCATGGTGCCGTCCGCGTCGAGGATGGCCTATGCGAAAAATGGCTCGGTCTGGCCGGCCCAGGCGTTTCGGCGTGCTACGTCAATCGCCGTCTGCAGGGAATCCAAGTCAGAATGCTGAAACCGACGGCAAAAGTCGCCGGCCGGCGTGGGGTCGGGAATCCGCAAAGCTCCCAACGCATTCAGGTACGCCTCGTCCTGCCGGCGAAGTTCCAAGTCCTGCAGACACCGACCATCGCTCAGCGCATTGTAGGCGATGTTCAAGACGTGGTCCGATTCGTGATACGGCAAGTGGATCTTGAACAAATGCAACCGCTCGTCGATTGCCTCTGGCAGGCCCAAGTTCTTCGCGAGCTGATGAACGAGAGGCACACCGCCATACGCCGTCCCCACGGTCCGCTCCGCCATCTCGAAATGAACATTGGTGGCGCGAAACATGGGGCGTTCCATGTTCTCGGGGTAGTTGAACTTGTCCAATCTCTTCGAGATTCTGTGCTGGCGTGCCCGACTGCAACTCGTGATACTTCCCTTCACTCGAAATCCCTCCGTCAAACAGTGCTTGATGTTTTTGCCAACTATCAAACACCGCAAAACGCCGAGGGTTTTCGAGTTTTTTTGTCTCCCGCCAAAATTTCAGAATTCGGGTATGCTTGTTTAGGGACTAGGCGGGTGAAGGTCAAAACGACGGCGATGCGAACGGGAGGGGGGCTAAACAGCCTGTTTTCCACGGGGAATCAACTCTCCTGTGAAGGCAAACACACTTGGTCGCGTGTGCAGACTGGCGTTGTTGACACGCACGCTGCCATTAATATCGAGCACACATCGGACCATTTCTACGAAATTCCACCCACTCGAAATCCGGAAGAGCCAAAAATCTTCGGAGCTGCCGCAAACTCCGCTCGTACTGCGAATGGAAGTTGAACCTGGGAACCGTGAAGACCGTTATCTGCTTCCGCAAATACCGTTTCATGGTGTTCCCTCTATCCCGAAGATCTTCAAACAATCGCCAAGGTGGCGGCCGTCGTATTTCGGTGCGATTGCCAGTTGCTCATTCCGCTGTCGACGCCATGTCTCTTTCAATTGCAAGTGGTTGGAATTCCGAATTCGAAAAGTACTTTTTTGATCCTGCATTCACGACAGGTCACGGCGTCAAGACAGGTGCTAAGCCAGGATACGTCCAGTAGAAAAAACCGTCGGGCATCAGTCTGGCGACGGCTCGGCCGACTTGTAAACTGGCATACGGCATGGCAGGATTCGCCTCGAGGTACCAATCGTCGAAAACGGCTCCGTTCTGTTGAACGATGTAACGATTGAATTTAGCGCGAACCGGCAATGGGTTGGCTCCCGGGTAAATGAGCCGCGACAATCCGACTGGTTGTGGAATGAGTTTGGCGCGTCCGACCAAGACAGGCGGTGTTTGCGCGCCGTTGGGAAGGATCTGAAATTGGATCACTTCCCCGTTCGGCAGGATTTCGGTGATTACCGGTGGAAACTGTGCTTGAGCCTGGAGGTTTACAAGCGTGACAAGGACGAGGGCCAGGATTCCGACGGACGTTGTTCGCAGCATGACAGGTCTCCTTTTTCTGTTGAGGTCGTTGGCGACTCGGCAGTTTCGGGAAATCTTCGATTTCCAGTGCGAAGCTGCGTTTGCTCCGATGATTCACTCGCAAACTCGCGGCGATATCCGCCAGTCCGGAAAATCTTTCGCCAGTTTTCTGTTGTGGACCTCACCTGC
>JAFEBR010001050.1 GCA_018242565.1 Planctomycetota bacterium
AAAAAAACATTCCCACCCCGGCGGCCAGCAGCGGAAAAGCCAGTCCTGCCAGAAGCAGCAGGCGTTGGAAACGACGGTTGCCTGGGACGCGACCTGTTGTGGGATTGGACTGGGCGTTGGATAGCGTGTTCGGGCGAGCAAAGAACGCCCAGGCGACGAGGTAGATTCCGAACGGTAAGGCGACCCCGGCGGCCGTCATGGGCCGGCAGAGCATGGCACAGGCCAGGCCCCCACCGGCCAGCATGGCCCATGACCAGCGTTCGGTGCGGATCATCCGCAAATAACCGAACAGAAACAGCGAGAGTCCCACGAGCGTGGGGTGATGCGCCAGCCACAGGTTGGAAAAGAGAGCCATCGCGGGGGACAGGGCTGTCAACAGGCCCGCAATGATCCCGGCCCCGTCGCCAGCCAATTCGCGCGCCACCCAGAACATCAGCACGGCGCAGATCGCCCCCGCCAGCCAATGTCCCCAGACAGGGTGCCCCCAGGCGACAAAGGGGGCCATCCAGAGTCCGGTGCCCGGGAAATACCGGCTGGCAAAATGTCCTTCATTGAGGACATGCATCTGGTCGAACAATCGAGCCGCCGGTGAACTCGGGAACGAGACGCGCCCGGCCAGAAAGGTCTGGGCCTGAAACAGGTAGCTGTACTCGTCGTGGTACGCCGGGGGCAGGTTCTCAAACCGCGAACCGACGGTGGCACTGGCTCCCAGTGACACCCCGGCGATGAAGAGCGATAGCAGGGCCAGGCGAATTCGTGGTATTGGCGTTTCGTCTGAGACCGAGGGTTGAAACCAGGACAACCACTGCGACGGTCGGTCGAGGCCCGGCGATGCCGATTTTCGCTGGGGACGGTGCCACCACCAGGCCAGGGGGGCGGCACACAGCAGGCCCAGGTAGGTCAGGGTGTCGAGGTCGGCCTGCAACAGCCAGTTGATCGGGGATTGCGCCTCTGAGATCCGAGGCGCTTCAAAGTAGCCAAACACGAGGGCTGCCAGCACCCAGGGAATGACCCACCCCAGCGGCCGAGGGCTGGCCGCTGCCTGATCGTCAGCCGGGAGGGCCGCCAAGCCGGTGGATCGAGCCATGCCGGTTACCGCCCAAAGAACCGGGAAAAGAGGACGGGGGCATACCCCAGTGCCATCCCCGTCAAGAGGCCGCCCAGGTGCGAACCATTGGCGATCGGTCCAAAGGCGCCGGTGAAGCAGGCGCCCACGAAAATCAGCATCCACACGATACTGCTGCTGGCAATTCGAAACCCGGCAGTGGGATCGAACACACTTTTCATCCACAGATATCCAAACAATCCCAGCACGACCCCCGAAATGCCCACGAAATACGGACCGCCCCAGGCGTACTGGACCAGGTTTGAGACAAGGGCGATGACCAGCACCAGCCCCAGTAACGTGCGGCTGCCGAAGCGGGCTTCGATCAGTTTGCCCAGGTTATGAAGGCCCATCATGTTGAACAGCAGGTGCATGGGGCCGGCGTGCAGCAGGATGGGGGTGATCAGTCGCCAGAACTGGCCGTGCAGCACATCCCAGTCGGCACTGAACTTGGGGCGCGGATAGAAATGGCCACCGATGAGGACCGGGCCGTCGATCAGCAGATTCCGCCAGAGCGTACTGTCTTCGCGGTCTTCCCCGAAATTCGTGGCAAAACCGATGGCCACGCAGATCACAATCAGGACGAACGTCAGGCCGCGCGACGAGGGGGCCAGCGGGCGGGGCCGAATGATGGGGGCCGACTTGCGGCGTTCCATTTCCTGTTGTACGAGCGTGGCCTGCAGTCGGCCCGCCTGCTCTTCGGCCTGCTGGTAGCGTGCGGCGCCCGGGTCCTGCACGAACTGTTGAAACTCTTCGCGGGCCTGGGAAATGCGGTCTTCGTCATGAGCCCAGATCAGAAACTCGCCATTTTCCTCTTCGAGTTGCGACCGAATGCCCAGCGTGAACAGATAGGCGGTCAATTTCATGGCCTGACGTTCGTCGACCAACGTTCCGATTTGTCGCATCTGGTCTGTAGGTCCTCAAGCGAACTGTTGAGGACGCGATCAACAGTCTGGGAGTGGGGAAATCCGCCGTGTGGGCCAGCCCCGATTCTGGAGGCTGCCGTGGCGACAGGCGCTCGGAAGTCAGGTGACTGCCTGTCGAAACGGTACGAAGAGTGTCCCGACAAGTCCAGTGAGGATTCCGGCGGTCCGGGGGCACCTGGGGGAAGCGAGGGTTGCTCCAGATCAGATTCCCGTTCGAACCGAAATAAGTCAGCCGCTGGGGATATGCTTTGAGGGGCGTGGCAGACCGTCTGGGAATCTGGAATCCCGGGAAAGAACTCGAATCTGACGACTTGACATTCCTGCCAAGGGCTTTATATTTGGGTTCTTGCCATTGCACGGCCCCATCGTCTAACCCGGTTAGGACACAGGGTTTTCATCCCTGCAATAGGGGTTCAAATCCCCTTGGGGTCATTTTTCCGTTCATTCCATGAATTCTGGAATGGACGGAAAAGGCCGACTTTACGGAGATCGCAGAATGTCGCAGTTTTCCGCAGATTCTGATTTTCCGAACAATCCGCATTACAGGCGACACAACCTGTTCGCTCGTGCAAACCGGATTACTCACTACTTCAGGTTCCCGCTCCCGGCCTGGCTCAGGTCTGGATCTGTGGCCGCCGCAACCGCTCCTGTTGAGTACGATTCCAGCAGCGTTGATCCGGCTTTGTTCGATTCCGAGAACACACAGAGACTTCGGGATGTTATTGGAGAATATCAGTC
>JAFEBR010001051.1 GCA_018242565.1 Planctomycetota bacterium
GTGATCGACAGTTCGAAACGTCCCCTGGCGGTGGATCGGCTATTACTCGCCAGGGCCAGCGAGGAATTATCCGACCTCGACAGTGCCACCGCCCAGTATGAAGCCGTCTTGAAATCGCAGGACGTACCGCTGTTTCAGAAACAGTTCATTCGATTTCTGATTCGGCATGATCAATTTGACCGAGCCGAAAAACTGTTAGCCCAACTTGAGCAGGCTGAACCGGAAAAAGCCGAAGACGTCTTGAACCTGCGAATCGAATCACGGAGAAAGGCGGGACGCAAGGCCGACATTGAAACGGTCGTCGATGAATACCTCAAGCGCCATCCGCCCGAAAGCTTGAATGATCTCGCCAGCGCGTCGTTTCTGAAAACCTCGGCCGAGATGTTCACGAATCTTGAGCTTTTCGACGCTGCCGAAAAACGTCATCGCGAACTGTTACAGAAATTCCCTGGAACGTACCGAAATTTTGCCGTCTGGCTGGCTGAACGGGGTCGTGTCCAAGACGCGATTGACCTGGTCATGGCGCAAGTCGATAAAGACCAACTCCGCGCCGCAGCCGCGATGGTTCCCATTTTACGAATCGCCGAGCGATTATCGAACCCCAGTTCGTTCGACCCGACCGCTCCCGAAGCCGTAATCAAGCGGACTTTGGAGACCCCCAATGCGCCGCAGACTTTTCTGCTGGAAGTGGCCATTTTGAGGTTAACCCAGGGGAGGTTCGCTGAGTCGGTGAAACTCTATGAACGGATGATGGAAAGAACACCCGAGAACGCCCTGTTGCGGAATAATCTTGCATTGGTCCTGTCCGAGTTGCCCGATCGAAAACAGGAAGCCCTGCCGATGATCGAACAAGCGCTCCTGGCAATGCCCGATTCCAATGATGTTCGGGACACGAAAGGTATCGTTCTGCTGGCATTAGGAAAACCGGCCGAGGCTCGCGAAATTTTCGAGCAGGCCTCTGCGGCGAATCCCCGCAATCCCAATTTTCACCTGCACCTGTCGCAGACATTGAATCTGCTGGGCGATACCGCAGGCGCCCTGGAACACGCTCGATTAGCGATTGAAAACAAAGTCGATTTCCAACTGTTGACCCCCGCTGAACGCCAGTATATCCGCGAAATGAAGACTCGGCTGTCAGCCTTGCCTCCTGCGTCTGAATGACCGCCGGCGACGCTGTCTGGTGTCTCTCCGGGACGATCCGGTGAGCACACAGCCCGTGCCTTCAGCCATTTCACCTGTCCTCACTAGAAGTCTTTAACGTCATGCGTCACGCCTGGATTGCCTTATTCATTTGTGTCGGTATCAGCCTGGCCGGGGACTTTTTCTGCCAGTCACAGCGGAGCAATACCAACGCCTCTGAACTGATTTCCAAAGCTGCAGCACGAGTGGCCTTACCCGATAACGTGGGAACCTGGGTGCTGGTCAAGGCTGATCAATTCGACGAGAAGGTCGTGCGAGTGCTGCAGTGCAAGGCTCACGAAAACAAGCAGTACCGTGACCGCCAGACAGGTGAACTGATCTGGGTTTCGTTGATTGCCGGCCCCTCTGGACCATTGCTGGCACATCGCGCCGAAGTCTGCTACGGCAGCATGAATTTCCAGATCATCAATGAGCCACAGCCCATCGCCATCCGGGGCGCTGGAGACCAGGCCGACACCTTCGTCCAATTATCGGTGCAAGCTCAAAATGTCACTGCGGATGCTTCACGGATTTACTATTCGTGGAAGCCAGCCACAGGCAGATGGCAGGCTCCGTCGAATCCGCGACTTGCGTTGGGGGGAAACCCCATGTTGTACAAACTGCAAGTTGTGGGACCAGCCCCGGACGAAGAAGCAGCCAGAAAGTCGGCCCCGGATGCGTGCCAGCGTTTCCTGGCGGCATTACTTCCCGAATTGGAATCCGCGCTGGAAATCCAATAGGCCCGCCTTTCTGCTGATTTCGCTGACGAGAGCCAGTGGATTTCTTACTGTTTTTACTGCTGAATTTTACACTGTTCGTGCGCCCACAGGATTTCCTGGAGGGCAACGAGAACTTGTCTTTGTACAACTACGCCCTGCTGGCGGCGTTGGCCGCCGGCGCCCAGAAAGTTGCCAACCGGTGCTTCACAGACCGGATGTTGCGTGAACCGATCGTGGTCTGTGTGCTCGGCTTGGTGCCGGCCATTGCCATGTCGCACATTGCACATTTTGATTTTTACAGCGCCCGCATCCGCGCCTGGGATTTCTGCAAGGTCCTGGTGTATTTCTTCCTGTTGACTTCCGTCGTGAATTCCACGGTTCGGATTCGGCAGTTCCTGTATGCGGTGGCCTTGTTCACGGCGATCACAGCCCTGATCGCCATTCTCGATTTCCATGAGGTGATTCAGGTACCGGCACTCCGTGCTGCCCAGGAAGCCTTGATCGACCCGATGACCGGGGAGCGCTACTTAGTTCCGCGCCTCGTTGCCACCGGGTTATTTAATGATCCCAACGACCTGGCAATGATCGCCGTGTTTTGCATGGTCATCAGCGTCATGGCCTTGACCGACCCGCAATTGAGCTTCAACCGCATCGTCTGGCTGATCCCCCTGGGGATTCTGTTCTGGACCTTGATCCTGACCAAATCGCGGGGAGGGTTACTGGCGTTTCTCGCGGCGGCCGGAGTTTTGTCGTACTTCCGGCTCGGTTTATGGAAGTCAATGATCGTCGGATCACTGCTTTTGCCGGTCGTGGTGCTCGCCGCGGCCCAACGGGCCACCGACATCGGCGATGCCATGAAAGGTGAAGGAACGGCAAACGAACGGATCGAACTCTGGTCGTGCGGCCTGGATTTGCTGAAAACACAGCCGGTCTTCGGGATCGGAGCCGGGTTCTACAGCGACCAGTGCGGCCTGGTGGCGCATAACTCGTTCGTGCACACATTTGTGGAACTTGGCTTTGTGGGCGGCCCCCTGTTTCTCGGTGCGTATTGGTGTTCGCTGTACAGCCTCTGGCGCCTGGCAAGGGGCCCCATGGGAGTCCTGCTGGCGGCCACTCCCC
This sequence comes from Planctomycetota bacterium, assembly GCA_018242565.1. Classification (GTDB taxonomy): domain Bacteria; phylum Planctomycetota; class Planctomycetia; order Planctomycetales; family Planctomycetaceae; genus JACQFH01. Next base: position 3,018 of record JAFEBR010001051.1, read on the forward strand.
TACCATTTCGCCGCATGCACCCCTTCGTGCTGGCGGCAGTGCTGGGCTTCGCCGTGTCACAATTCAGTCTTTCTCGCCCCTATGTAATCCCGACCGTGATGGTGTTTGGCACGGCGAGTGCATACTGTCTGGAGGCGGTCCGACAGGGACTGCCTGCCCCACTGGTTTTCAATTTTCGACGTTACGGCGAGATCCTCGTCGTCAGTGTCGCCTTCCTGATCGTGATCAAAATCTTGATCCGCATCGCGCACCATTGATGCTGTATCACCGGTCCAGGCCGTTTGGCATCTGGTCAACTCCAGTTCGTCCTTCGGCAA
>JAFEBR010001052.1 GCA_018242565.1 Planctomycetota bacterium
ACCGCCGAACAGGTGCAGCGCTGGCGCGAACTGATCGGGCCCGAATTGACATCGCTCGGAACGATGTTCTCCACGCCTGCGGGCCGCCCGGATGCCGCCACGCCGGCCGAGGCGGACCCGCCTCGTTGATCTCTGCCTGGGTAGGGGTTGGGGGAAATTCTGGCGACGAGTCAGAATTCCGCGCTGCTTTGGCCAAGTCCCGGCATCTGAGTAAGCAGGTAAGGCTGTTCAAAGTACGAGCGGTGCCTGCGCCAAATTCCTTCCCGAAGTCTTTAGGGCCTGGGGCGGAATCGAAAAAGTTACCTTGGGGATAATCAGACAGGCAGGTCGTGTCTATGCATCGGCGAATGGTGGTTCTGTGTGTGGTTCTGGGGTTGATGGTGGGAGCCGGGCCCGTGGCCCCCTTCGGTGCTGGGGCTCGCAGAGCCTGGGGGGCTGAAGAGGGAAAGTCGACGGCTGTGAATCCCGCCGATGCCGCCCCGTTTGGTCTGACGCAGGTCGGAGCCTGGGAGTTGGAGCTGACTGCGGCCGAGTATGAAGGTCTGCAACCCCCGGCGGCGGGGTTCGGACCACCCGGCGGTCCCGGCGCAGCGCCGACCGCCCCGCCAGCCCGCAAGGCGGGCCCGCAGCGTGCCAGCGAGCGGAATCTCTTCAACGTCGAGTTTCCCTGGGCCCATGCCACACTGCGGATCGGCGACAAGGCGTTTCAGGATGTCGGCTTGCGCTATTCCGGAGAGATGACCTATTTCTCGTCGGCCCAGTCGTTGAAACGGCCGCTCAAGATTGAACTCAATCGTTTTGTAAAGCAGGATCTGGCGGGTTTGGTGTCGCTGCAACTGCACGCCATGCCCATGGACCCGGCGAAAGGGCGAGAAATCCTGGCGTTCTCGATGTTTCGCTCGGTGGGAGTTCCCGCGCCGCGGGTGGGGCTGGCCGAGGTGAGTCTGACCGTTCCCGGAAAATTCGAGAAAACGCTGCTCGGGTTCTATCTCGTCGTCGAAAATATCGATTCACGATTCCTGAAGTCGAGGTTTGAAACAGAACAGGGGCTGTTGCTGAAGCCCTTCCAGGTGCGGAGCGTCGATTTTCTGGGGACCGACTGGGGCCGTTACGCCCAGCAATACCGGCCGCAATCGGAACCGACGGCCGAACAGCAGGCGCGTGTGCAGGCGTTCGCCCGGTTGGTTAACGAGTCGAGCGCAGCCGATTTTCAGAAGGAGATCGCGGCCTTTCTTGATGTGGATGCCTTTCTGCGATTTCTGGCCGCGCATGCCCTCACTTCCAACCTCGAAAGTGCCGTGGCCTTGGGGCACAACTACTTTCTGTATCTGCATCCCCAGACCGGCAAGTTTTATTTTCTACCGGGTGATCTCGAGTTTGCGCTGGGGAATTTTCTGTTGTTTGGGACCGCCGAGCAACTGATGGATTTGAGCATCACGCATCCGTATCCGGGCGATAACAAGCTCGTCGAACGGTTACTGGGAATTGCCGCGTACCGCCAGCAATACCTGGAGTTGTTGAAGCAGGCGCTGGCGACCGATTTCACTGTCCCGCGACTGACTGAGCAGATTGCGACCATCGAGGCTTTGGGAAAAGAGCCGCGGGTCCGTGAGAAACAGGCCGCGGATGCCCGCCGCGAGATGGCCGCGAATTTCGGTCCACCGGGAGGGGCCGCGCCGCAACCCCCCAGCCTGCGGACCTTCGTGGAAAAACGGGTGGCCTCGATTACTGATCAACTGGCGGGAAAAAGCCCGGGCTATGTGCCGGCCGGCCTGCAGTTTGGTCCACCGCCTGGGGCGGGAGCAGGCGGGCCACCGGGCCGCGCTGCCCTCGATGCGCCCATCGACGAGAAGACATTCCGTGACGTCGTGCAGGCGCCCGCGGGATTTCAGGCCACCCTCTTCGCCGCCCCACCGCGGGTGGGTTACCCGGTCGCGCTGGCCGCGACGCCGGGCGGTGAATTGTTCGTGGCTGTCGATGAACAAGGTTCGATTGGCCGGACCCCCGGAGGCGGGAAGATCCTACGCTGCGTCGATCGCGATGGCGACGGCAAGGTGGACGACGTGACGGTGTTTGCCAAGGTCGATCATCCCCGGGGACTGATTTACGCCGACCGCTCGTTGTGGGTGCTGCATGGGGCCTCGCTCAGTGTCTTTCGCGACGGGGGGCAGGGGGCCGCAACCGCCTCTGAGGAACTTGTCACCGGGTTGACGAGCGACATGCTCGAGCAGCGCGGCGGCGATCACGCCACCAACGGCATTCGCCTGGGATACGACGGCTGGATCTACATCGCCGTCGGCGATTATGGGTGTCCACAGGCCCGGGCGAAGGATGGGAGTCACGTCGCGATTCGCGGCGGCATTCTGCGTGTCCGGCCGGACGGTACGGAACTCGAGGTGTACGCGACCGGATTGCGCAACCCCTTCGATATCGCGATCGACCCCTTCATGAACCTGTTTACCCGCGATAACGACGACAATCGGGCCGGGGGCTGGGATATTCGCGTCACCCAACTCTTTCAGGGCGCGTATTATGGGTACTCGCAACACTACGCGAATTTTCCTGAGGAAATCATGCCGCCGCTGGGGCAGTTCGGCGGTGGTTCGGGCGTGGGGGCCCTGTATCTGCAGGATGAACGCTGGCCCGAGAAATACCGGAATGTACTGTACACTGGCGATTGGGGCCGCAGCGAATTCTATCGACATGAATTGACACCCCGCGGCCCCACGTTCGCGCTGCAGCAAGAGGTCTTCCTGAAGATCCCGCGGCCGACCGGAGTCGATCTGGATGGCAGCGGGCGGTTGTTTGTCGCCAGTTGGCGCGGCGGAGAAGCCAGTACCTACGTCGGCCCCAACGTGGGGTTCATTGCGCGAATCACGCCCCCCGATTTTCGGCCCGTCCCTTTTCCCGATTTGACGCGGGCCAGCGTGGCCGAGTTGTTGGCGGCACTGAGCGGGCCCAATGCTGTCGCGCGGCTGCACAGTCAGCGCGAGATTCTGCGGCGTGGTCGCCAGGCGACGACGAGCCAGGCTCTCGCCGCGCTGTCCGCCGATGGGATGGCCCCGCTCGCGGGCCGGTCGCTGGCGATTCTGACCCTCAAACAACTCGATGGACCGGGCTCGCATCCGACCCTTTTGACGTTGGCCCAAGACTCGGCCGTGGGGGAATTTGCCCTGCGGGCTTTGACAGACAGAAAATCGGAATCCGACGGGCTCAATCCCCAGGTGTTTGCCGCCGCGCTCGCTGACCCCGCCCCCCGCGTGCGGGCCCAGGCCCTGATCAGCCTGGCGCGACTGCCTGCCTCTTCCGTCACGGCACAAATCGTTCCCTTGACCTCGCGACCAGACGGGTCAGAGATGCCCCGGCGGAAGGAAGTTCACGCCCAGCCAGATCCCGACCGCGTTATTCCGCACCTGGCCGTTCGAGCCCTGATCACGCTGCAGGCCGCCGAGGCGTGTCTGGATGCGATTGAAGGCCCGCATGCCGCCGGGGCGTTCCAGGCGCTCAGGCAGATGCACGATCCACGCGTGGTGGATGGGCTGGTTCGTAAACTGGGGTCGGGGCGGTCGATCGAGTTGCGGCGCCAGATTCTGTCGACGCTCGTGCGTCTCTATTACCGCGAGGCCGACTACACCGGAAACTGGTGGGGGATTCGTCCTGAGAATACCGGTCCCTATTTTGATCCTGTCGAATGGTCGCAGTCTCCGCGGATCGCCGCCGTCCTCAAAACGGCACTGCTCGATGCCGACCCCGAGACCGATCGGTTTCTGCGTCTGGAACTGGCCCGCCACCAGGTGGGGCTCGATGGCGTCTCCAGCGGTCCGGCTGAGAACCCGGAAGAACTCGCCGCCGCGGTGGTTCTGCGTCCCGTGGATAAGAACAATCCGCACCAGATCGGCAATTTGAGTTTTGACGAAGTGTCGCGACGCGCCCTGGGCCAGGCCGGAGATGCCGCCCGGGGCCGACTGCTGTTCAAGGCACAGTCGTGCGGAGCCTGTCATACCGATGCGGATGGTCAGGCCCCGAAAGGCCCGCACCTCGTCGACATCGGCAAGCGTTACAGCCCGGCGGAACTCCTGGAGTCGATTTTGAAGCCGAGCATCAAGATTGCGCAGGGGTTTGAATCGTATGTGTTCGAGACCGTCGATGGTAAGGTTTTCACCGGCTTCATCGTCAGCCAGCGTGCGAAGGTGCTGATGATTCGCGACGGCCAGGGACAGCCTCGTGAATTGAGAATCGACGACATCGAAAACAAGGTCATTCAAAAGCAGTCACAGATGCCGGAAGGTGTGGTGAATAACCTCACCCCGGAAGAACTGGCCGATCTGATCGCCTATTTGCGGTCCCTGGTCAATCGTTAGCCGCCGGGGACTTTTTGATTCAAGTAAGAACGCACTCCCATGCTTTGCGCCTATTTTGATCCTGGTCCGGGCAGCCTGCTGGTGCAGGCCCTGGCCGCCGGTAGTGCGGGTGGGTATGTCCTGCTGTGCTGGCTCTGGCAAAAATATCGCCACTCGCCCCGTTCTTTCCCGAAACCGGAAACGGGGACCGTCGCGTCATCGTGGGAGGTCGCCCCCGACGCGCCATCCCGGCACGCAGGCGAACTCGCGTCTGGCCTGAATCAGGCCGCGTCCTCTGGCGGAGATCCGGCCCGGGCGACGGGGACTTCGGCCCGGCGTTGAATTTCGTGCAGGCTGTCGTTATCGAAGATTCGGGTGCGGTCCTGTCGGGCTGTGCCGCTCGTCTGGAAAATCACAGGGAATTTACCATGGCAGGCAAGGCAGGTGGCGCGGGCGTCCTTTGGATGAGTTTGTGGTGCGGGGCATTGCTGCAGTCCAGCTTCGGTGAGGAACCGGCGCCGAAGGCGACCGCACCCGAACCGGTGGTTTTCACCACGCAGCAAGACCACCAGCACATGCTGCGGCAACTGGGGATTACCAAATTGCGCCCCGGTCCGAGCGGCAACGAGAAAGATCCGAATCACGCCAATTACGACGAGGCGCTCGCCAATCCATTTCCGCAACTGCCCGATGTACTGACTCTGAAGTCGGGCGAAAAAGTCACCACGGCCGAAGACTGGTGGAACAAACGCCGTCCCGAAATCGTCGAGGATTTCGAACGCGAAGTCTACGGCCGCATCCCGGCGAACGTGCCCCGGGTCGAGTGGGAAGTCACCGAAACCCGCGAACTGTCGATCGGCGATGTGCCGGTTGTCATGAAGCAGTTGGTAGGGAAAGCCGACAATTCGGCGTGCCCGGCGATTGAAGTGAAAATCGGCATGACCTTGATGACCCCGCAGGCCGCCGAACAGCCCGTCCCGGTCTTGATGATGTTTGGGTTTGGATTTCCGGGTGGCGGACGCGGTGGCCGAGGCGGAGCCAATCCCCCGGGGCCTCCCGGCCGGGGCTTTGGGCCGCCGGGACCGACTCCCGGCGAAACTCTGCTCAAGGCGGGATGGGGCTTTGCTATTCTGGCGACACCCAGCATTCAGGCGGATAACGGCCAGGGACTGACCCGAG
>JAFEBR010001053.1 GCA_018242565.1 Planctomycetota bacterium
AAACCCGGCAGCTCGCTACGGTCACATCCCCCCCGGCCGACAGTTGAATCTGCCTCTCTGACCGGAAACACCACTCCAAGCCGATACTGCCGGGATAAACCCGGCAGCTCGCTACGGTCACATCCCCCCGGCCAGCCACAACGCACTTCGACCGCTTCTTACGGCACCCGCTCCCGCGCGTCATTGCACGTCTCAACGCTCTCCCAACAGCCAACGCCAGCGAGCCGGCGCGTGACAGGATTTTTTGTCGTGCCACAGGATGTTTTACAATACATTCTATTGACATTCCTTGTAGTTATTATTTACAATGCAGATAGAGGGCCGGAATGAGTCTTCAACGGGGCCCTCCAAACCTGGGTTCACGACAGCCACCGCAGCACTGGGGCCCGGGAGTTCTACAGCGAGTCAGGAGCGTGTCATGCTGAAGACAGACAAAACCTATTGCCGGCCCACGAAAATTGACGAATTGGGGCGGATCGAGAATTGGGACTCCACCCGGCGGGAGGTTGTCCTGGAAGCGGCCGCAACAGAGTTCCTGTATCGCCCGCGGCCAGGGAAAACACGGCGGGTCGAGTGGTTCTCGCCGGTGCAGATCCCCCTGAACCGAGCCACGGTCATTGAAGGGCCCGCCGGGGCCGGCAAAACTTATCTGGCCAGCTTTTTCGCGGCCCAGGCCACCCAAGGCCAGACCGATGCCTCGGGCCAGAATCCCGTCCCCCCGGGGACCGTGCTCTACTATTGCCGGGAACGGGACAGGTACGACTCGGTCGAGCCCCATCTCCTGACGCTGCATGGCGATCCGAACCGGGTGATCTTCCGGTCGCACATCGACCGCTTCTCGAAACATGAGGACCACCTGGGCCAACGGTCGTATCAGTTTCCAGACGATCTCAACCTGCTGGAGCACGACCTGCGGACGATCAACGATGCCAAACTGGTGATCATCGACTCGCTGCGCTCCTTTGCCCCCACCCCCCGGCTGATGCGCGAATCGCTCGCCGTGCTGGATGACCTCGCTGCCAAATACCGCATTCCCATCGTGGTGCTGATTCAAGCCCCCGTCCGGTACGACCGGGATGGCCAGTTAAAGAATGATCATCGCCCCTGGGACGACGGGGCAAAGTACGTCTGGTGCCTGGGGCCAGACCCGTATCAACCCGGCCTGCTCCGCTTCGAACACAAACGGTCGGCGTTCTCGCCACTCAGCCCGGGAGTGGAAATGCGGATCCAGGAAGATGGCACGCTGGCTTTCGAACCCCTGCGGCCCCGGCAGACGCTCATGCAGAAAGCGATGGCCTGGCTGGTCGACCGGCTGAAGAATGGCTCGGTCTACGCCGAGCAGATGCTGGAGGAGGGGCAGGCGCACGGGTTTTCGGGGAGCCTGTTGTTTCGGGCCCGGGAACAGCTCGGCATCACCAGCGATCGGCGGTCGACTCCTGACGGGGGTTATGGCCGTTGGTGGTGGACGCTCCCCCCACGCCCGTCGGCGATTCCGGAACCGCACACGCACCTGTTGCACGACAACCCGAAACTCGCGGATGCCGTCGCGCGGATGAAAGGCCAATTCGACCCCAAAACCAACATCCACCGCTTCCTGGAACGGCAAGAATTCTGGACACAACAGGGGCTGCTCGGCCCGCTCACCGAATCCGGATTTCGCGAACGCGACCGGGCGAATTCTGATCCGCGAGCCGGGCACCGCGCCCAGTTCCGGAACCCTCCCGACCACCCCCGCGACCGTTCTCTGAAACCGAGAGCCGCGACGACCGGCATCCGGATGCCAGTCATCTGGCCGCCGGAGACACCCGCTACCGGTCAGTCTGGACCGGAATCGCCACAGCCGACAGCGTCCCCGACAACACCAGTCGACGACCCGGCCCCCCAGCCGTCGGATTCATGTAACGAGCCAACCGAAACATCGCACCCCGATCCCGTTTCGCTGGCGGCCACGACGCAGCACGAGCCAGTGCCAATGCACGAGGCCACTGAGTCGGCCATGGCAGCAGACTCGGCATCGTCCGCCCCGCCGGCAGTGACACCGCCATCAGCGGCACCGCGGTCAGTAACACCAGAGCCAGAAACCCCGCGGACCAAAACCACTGCGGATTCGCCCAGAACAGCGCGACCCGCGAACCCGGTGCCTCCCCTGGCGATCCCAGCCTTCGCCACCCTGCCCTGCAACAAACTCACGCGCGAGCAAAAGGACCTGCTGCGGAATCAGGCACAATGGGAAAGCCTCCTCAACGCCCTGGGAGATGGTGACTACGACGACTACGACGACGATGAAAAAAACGAAGACCAGGACGACGAAGCCGCTGACGAAGCCGCCGACGAGGATGGGGACGACGACCAGGACGACGGGGACGCTGACGACGACGAAAACCTCAACGAATCCGACCGGCAGCGCAATCGACTTCTCAACAAACTCTGCGACCAAATCATCCTCCAACTCCTCGGCGACGGCCCCCACTGACAGTAACGACCAGCACAGAACTCAGCGGTGAACACAGCGGTGAAAAAAATCCAAAATCATGAAATCTAAATCGCAACCGTCGTGTGGCCACCGACATCGATCGACATCGGTCAAATGAAAGACAGGAGGAAACCGCGGATGACACTGATGTCGCGGATAAAAAAAAGGATTGCCTGTCCATGCCGAATCACAGCCCCCCGATCAACTTTCCCGCGAACCGCAAAACAAAAAATCTGTGTCAATCTGCGCAAATCTGTGGATCCCCTTTTCTTTTCGCACCATGCCCCCCACGATGTCAGCCGACCCGCGCCGAACAATGAAACCCAGTCCCAAAATATCCGTGAAATCCCCGTCATCCGCGGTCCCTTTCCCCGCGCCGTCCTTTCGTGTCATTCGTGCCTGTCGTGGTTCTCAAAATTTCTGAAATCTTGAAATCTAAATCGCCCCCATGGAGTGTCACCAATCGCCGCGGACATCGATCGACATTGGTCAAATCACAGACAAGAGAAAACCGCGGATGGCACGGATGACACGGATAAAAAGAGAGGTGCCTGTCCGTACCGAATCACA
>JAFEBR010001054.1 GCA_018242565.1 Planctomycetota bacterium
AGTTCTCGCCAGGAGCCCAAACGCAAACAACGCCCCAATTCGGCCTCAGCCCAGGCCAAATCAGGACGCTGCCTGCAGACAGACAGCCTGTGGCACGCCCCAGCGAGCCACAGGCACCATGAAAAATTACAGTGCCGATTCGCCCGTTTCACCGGTACGAATTCGGATCACCTCGGACAAGTCGGTGACAAAAATCTTTCCGTCGCCAATCTGGCCCGTACGGGCCACGCGAATGATGGTATCCACGGCTTCGCGAACCATCTTGTCGGGCACCACAATCTCGAGCTTCACTTTGGGCAGGAAATCGACCGTGTATTCTGCACCGCGGTACATTTCCTTATGGCCACGCTGACGTCCAAAACCACGCACCTCGGTCACCGTCATGCCGTCCACCCCTGCGGCGGTCAAAGCATTCTTGACGTCTTCGAGTTTATAGTGGCGAATGACGGCCTCTATCTTCTTCATATGGTAGTTCCTTGAATCTGGTGGGCGATCCAACGGGATCGCGCCGATCTCTGTGTGTACGGTGAAAAAAAGCCGCAGGATGCGAGTGCGATGGAAATTATAAGCATCCTGCGGCTCACGAGACTACTACAGAAAGATGTACCCTTCTTCGCCATGCTGGCTGACGTCGAGCCCCTGCAGTTCATCCTGCTGGCTGACACGCAGTCCCATGACCGAATCCAGAATCTTCAACAGGATCAACGTGCCTACCACCGCAATCACGATGGAGACGCCGGCCCCCACGACCTGATTCACAATCTGCTTGGAATTCCCTTCCAGAAGTCCCATCGGGTCGGTTTTGCCTGGAATCACCGCCGCGGTGGCGAAGACCCCGGTCAGTACCGCACCCAGTGTTCCCCCCACACCGTGCACGCCGAACGCGTCCAGCGCGTCGTCGTACCCGAACTTGTTCTTCAGATTACACGCCTGGAAACACACCAGACCAGCGATCACACCCATCACAATGCCCGACAACGGCGACACCGAACCGGCAGCCGGGGTGATCACCACCAGGCCCGCCACGGCCCCCGAGCAGGCACCCAGGATACTCGGCTTGCCACGCAGCACCCATTCGGCTCCGGCCCAGGCCAGAGTTCCGGCCGCGGCGGCCAGGTGCGTCGCCACGAACGCATTCACAGCCAGCGGGTTCGCAGCCAGGGCGCTACCGCCATTGAAACCGAACCAACCCACCCACAACAGAGCGGCACCAATGCAGGTGTACGTCAGGTTGTGCGGCGGCATCGGTTCTTGTCCGTGCCCCAGACGCTTCCCGAGGACCAGAGCACAAACCAGGGCCGAGATTCCCGATGTGATATGCACCACGGTACCGCCCGCGAAGTCGAGAGCGGGGAACGGAGCTTCGGTCACGCTCGAACCAGGCACGGCGATGTAGAACGCATTCAACCAACCCTGATCCGACCAGACCCAGTGAGCCACCGGGCAGTAAATGAACGTGCCCCACAAAATCGTGAACACAACCATGGTGCTGAACTTCATACGTTCGGCATACGCACCACAGATCAAAGCGGGGGTGATGATAAAGAACATCATCTGGTAAACCATGTGCAGCGACCGCGGAATCGTGCCCGCCATCGGGACTTCGGACACCTTCGTGGCGAAGTCGTAGGTCGGCAAGACCCCTTTCAACAGCATGTAGTCAGTACCACCGCAGAAGCCCCCCAGAACATCGGGAGCAAACGCCAGGCTGTACCCATACAGCGCCCAGATGACGGACATCAGTCCCATCAGAAAAAAGCACTGCATCATGACGCCCAGCACGTTTTTCTTGCGAACCAGTCCACAGTAGAACATGGCCAGGCCAGGTGCTGTCATCATCAGCACGAGTGCCGAAGAGATAAGCATCCAGGTCGTGTCAGCACCATTGAAATCCTTGGGGGTCGCCCGAGGGTCGACCGGGGCCGCAGCGGGTGCTTCCGCGGCCGGAGCGGCCGTCTCAGCGGCTGGGGTATCCTCGGAAAACGCGACATTTCCTAGTAAAAACAGACCAAACAAACCAGGTAACAAACAGAGTCGCACAAACCGCATTTGATGCTCCTTGAGCGCGGAGTATGAAATCCTCGTGCACCGACTGCACTTTCCAGGGCAACGATTTGCAAACGCTATACCATTCAGCACCGTTTGCCCTAAAAACGATCAGCCCCAAATAGAATGACCGGGTAGGCCGCGCCGAAATCAGGTCCCGCCCCCCTCAGCTACAGCCCAATTGCCAGCCCCAAAACCAAAACGGGAATTCAGCGCGCGAGCCTGGCTTCCATGCCCCCTGTCTGAGCACCGGAATTAAGTGACGACCGCCCCGACGGCCGAGGAATCCTCGACACGGCACAGCGCACCACTAATAATCCGCTTATGAAAATCACAGCCGTCAAGACGTACCCGGTCGGTCAGGAACGTAACTTCTTGTTTGTCGTCGTCGAGACCGACGCCGGAATTCGCGGGTTGGGTGAAGGCGGAGTCACCTGGCGCGAACAGGCGACGGCCGGCTACATCGCCGAACTGACCCCGCTACTGATCGGGCAAGACCCGTTTCGGATCGAACACCTCTGGCAGACCATGTTCCGTAGCGGGTTCTTCCCGGCGGGACGGGTTGGGGCCGCCGCGATCAGCGCGATCGACATTGCCCTCTGGGATATCAAAGCCCAGGCTTTGGGGGTCCCGGTCTACCAGTTACTGGGCGGACTCGTCCGCGACCGCGTCGCCTGCTACCCCCATGTCCGTGGATCATCGCCCCAGCAGTTGGCCGAGGCCGCACAGAAACTGGTCGGTGAAGGCTGGAAGTTCATCCGCACGGAAATCCGCCCCGAGCCGGACGGCGTGACCTTCGAACCGGCGGCGGCCGTCCGGCGTGGTGTCGAGGACTTCGCGGCTTTGCGGGCCGCCGTCGGATCGCAGGCGGAAATCCTGGTCGACGTGCATACCCGCCTCGATCCGCCGGATGCCATTTCGTACTGCCGGCAAATTGAACCCTACCAGCCATTTTTCGTCGAAGATCCAATTCGCATGGAGAACTTCGACAGCTATCGCAAGCTGGCCCGGCAAGTTCATGTGCCGCTGGCCGCCGGCGAGCAGTATGCCACGAAATGGGAGTTCCGGCAGCAGATCGAAGAAGACCTGATCGACTACGCCCGCATCGATCTGTGCATCGTGGGAGGGCTGACCGAAGCCCTCAAAGTAGCGGGCTGGTGTGAAACTCACTACATCAAACTGGCCTTGCACAACCCGCTGGGGCCGGTATCAACCGCGGCCTGCTTGCATCTCGACCTGGCGGTCAATGGTTTTGGCGTGCAGGAGTTGCCCCGTATTCCGGGGACCTATCTGCAGGATGTCTTCCCCGTCCAGGTTCCTTATGCTGCCGGGCATCTGTTGCCCCCCACGCAACCCGGACTGGGACTGGTGTTTGATGAACAGGCCGCCCTGAAACACCCGCCCATCGTGGGTGGTGGTTGCCCGCAGTACCGCCGAGCCGACGGATCGTACACGAACTGGTGACCTCCCCCCTTAAAACCTGCGTTGTCGACGTTCGAGGCCGGTCGGTCGCGCCCCCACAAGCCGCAACGTGACCAGGAATTCGGCCGATTCTCGACGAAGACCGCAGATCGCGCTGGGCACGAATCGATCAGACGACGTAGTTGTGCTGTCAGGCACTGACGCGTTACTGCTGACCAACCACACGAACTGATGCGAGAGTCGAGTTTTCAATCCCCACTGCCTCCTGTAAATCGCCGTGATCGACGCGTTCCTGCAATTCAACGACCTGTTGTTCAAGTTCGTCACTCGCGGACCGATGTGGCGGCATGTCGCGGCGTTTCTGCCTCTGGGGCTGGCAGTCGGGTTCCTGGTGGCACGCTGGTCGGCCCGCATGGTTGTGCGTGAGAGCCAAGGCGAACGCCACATCCCCCGCTGGGCCCGCACCACAGTAATTCTCGTCATGGGGGCTCTGTATGCCATCGTGGTCGTCGCCGTCATGGACGGCCGATGCCAGTGGATCACCGAAGGAGGCTCCATCGACTGGGGACACTGGCGGTTGTTGTATCACTACACACTCATCGCCTTTCTGGTCGCGGCGACCACGGTGGATTTTGATCAATACTTGATTCCCGATGAAATCACCGGCCCGGGTGTGCTGATCGGAATCATCGCCGCCGCCGGTGTCAGCAACATGCAGATGATGCAGGTCTGGGTGGACTGGAATCAGGCTCATCCCATCACCGGCCCCTACATTCCGCAATGGATCAAAGACCATCCGCATCTGCATGGACTGGCTTTCAGTGTGGCCGGGATGGTCACCGGTGCCGGAATCACCTGGCTGGCTCGCGCAGTCTCAGAGTGGGTGCTGGGCATAGAAGCCATGGGACTGGGGGATGTGACCCTCATGGCGATGATCGGCAGTTTCCTGGGCTGGCAACCGGTGCTGTTCGTCTTTCTGCTGGCCCCGGCGTGTGGACTGGTCGCCGCCATCTCATCACGTTTGTTGTGGGGCAAACGGGCACTGCCTTATGGTCCTTACCTGAGTGCCGCCGCGGTGCTGGTGCTGCTCACCTGGCGCTGGCTCTGGACGCCAACCCGAGAGATTTTTGGGCATTGGCCCACTCTCCTGGGGTTGATCTCGGGAATGATCGCCAGCCTGGCACTTCTGCTGGGATTGCTCAGAATCTACCGCTCGATTCCAGTCGAACTCCGAACACCGGAACCAACGCCCGAGTCGGGGAATGCCCCCGAACACAATTCCACCACACAGGCGGAGTCGGACACCACCGCCCCGACTTCCGAATCGGGGCATTAACGATGCACGCTCCCCGACTCTTCGCGGTCGTCCCGGCGGCTGGCTATAGTCGCCGCATGGGGCGTCCCAAACTGTTGTTGCCCTATGGCGGATCAACGGTCGTGGGCCAGATGCTGGCCGTCTTGTCCCGTCCCGAGATCACACAGACGCTGGTCGTGATTCGGCCCGACGACGCCCCTTTGAAACAGGCCGTGGTCCAGGCGGGGGCCTGCCCCCTGCAACCGGCCACCGACCCGCCGGAAATGCGGCACAGCGTGGAGATCGCTTTAAGAGAAATCGAGTCGCGCTGGGCACCGGCCCCCGACGATGGCTGGATTCTGATTCCCGCCGACCATCCGCTATTGGAACCGCAGATCCTCGATCGACTGCTCGCGATCTGGCCGACCGCACGCAACCAGATCATCGTCCCCACCTGCCTCGGACGCCGCGGGCACCCCACGATTCTGCCATGGGCCTTCGCAGCCGAGGTCTTTGCATTGCCCGCAGACCAGGGTTTGAACCGCATCGTGCGAACCGACCCGCACCGAGTTCTCGAAGTTCCGCTCGACATTCCCGGGGTCGTCAGCGATCTGGATACCCCCGACGACTACGCTCGATTACTGGCGCAGTCGCAGTCGACTCTCGCGGCCGACGACACCACTCCGACCGATCATTGACCGCTGCGTACACTCGGATCAGGCGGTATGCCGTGCGTGTCTCGTTGAATTCAGCGTGGTCCTTGAATCCAGGCGCGAGGGCCCCCTAAACTGTCAGTTGCAAGAGAGAGTTCCTTCGCGTCCAACGTTGAGTCAAGGTTTGTGAATGAGTGCAGTCGAACAGGAAAACCCGTCTTCCCAGCTACCCGAGGATTTGCCCCCCGTCCAACCTCCTTCGGCGGGATTCATTATCCAACTCTTCGTGGTGCCGGGGTTGATCGTCCTGGCGATCGTTGCGGTCTACCTTCTGTTCGGACGACTGGCGACAGGCGAACAAGACTGGCGCTCGCAGGTTGTTGAACTGCGGCATCCCAATGAACACCGCCGCTGGCGAGGTGCGACCGGGTTGGCTCAGATTCTGAAAGCCGATCAGGAAAGTGGCAGTAGTGGCCAGAACTATGCCGAAAACAAAGAGTTCGCCCAGGCACTGGTGGACCTGCTGGCCGACGAAATCCGCCGCTCGCCTCAAACCGAATCTGACCTGAAGATCCAGGCGTACCTGGCGCGGGCCCTGGGGCTGTTCGATCTGCCCGATCTTGCCGTGCCCGCCCTGATTCAGGCGATGCAACCGGGCATCGACCGGGAAGTCCGCAAGAACGCACTGCTGGCGATTGCTTCGATGTCCGATCGGCTGGCGAAGAAAGAAGTGCCCCTGAGCTCGACAGGTCTTTCGGACGAATTACTGAAAGCGTCAAAAGACGAGGATCCGCTGATTCGGCAACTGGCCAGCTACACGTTGGGGTTGTTCAGCGCCGAATGGTCAACCACCCGCCTGGAAGTCATGCTCGCCGACAGCGATTTCTGTACGCGTGCGAACGCCGCCATGGCGTTGGCGCGACAGCACGACGTCCGCGGGTTCGCCGTGTTCAAAGAGATCCTGCAGCGAGGCACGCCCGCGGGCAACTCAGGCTCGGCGGGAACCGACGCTGATGCCGAGACCATCGTGGCCCTGAAAAACTGCCTTTCGCCAGCCATTGAATCGTGCGCCGACAAACTCAGTGAGGCCGAGCGCACCGAACTGGTGGCGCTGGTCCAGCCAATTGCCGAGAAGCACTCGCTGCCGGGCATGCGGGTCGAAGCTCAGAAAGCGCTCCAGGCACTGCGTCGTCCGCAGTAACCAGGTGCAATGTTCGCGATCACTGCGCTTCTGGGTGCCACTGCGCACGGGGAAAACTCCGTAATGCGCGCCCCTTCCACCCTGGAACCCCGGGCAGCCCCCCTGCACCTGTCAGACTTGTACCGCCTGTATCAACCGGGAGAAGTTTCCGGGATTGACGGACGAGGGGCTCTGGGCAGGGTCGCAGGCCACTGATTCGGCCTGACCGTAACGGTTGTGCCGAATCTGACGGCACAAATCGGCAGGAACCCGGGCCAGGCCGAGAAATCGGAAAAAATTCCGCAAGTTCCTTAATTTTTCCGAGCTATGCTTTTGTGAGAATCGCTGTGCTGTACTGAGCTTCCAGGCAGTTCGTCTGGTCGCCACAGAATTCATTTGCATTGGTGGTTCGCCTCTCCAGATAATGAACTCGAAATTACGCAGCAAGCACTGAGGCGAATCAGCAAATTCCGGGAAGCCCGGTCACCGGCCAATGAATCACGGGAATTCGACCAACAGGGAGTTGACATCATGAAAAGCAGAGTCTTAGGGATCTGCGCCGCCTTGGCGGTTGCGATCACCGCCGGCGCGAAAACGGCGCAGGCGAACGGTTATTGCGGGGGAGGCTGCTACAGTTGCTGCCCAACCACCTGCCAGCCGTGCTGTTACACCACCTGCCGCGTAGAACGGCGGACGTGCTACCGCACCGTCCGTGAAATCGTCTACGAACAGCAGCAGGTGCAGTGCCAGCGAACCGAGTACGAAACGGTCTACGAAGACCAGCCGGTCACGTGTTACCGGAATGTGACGGAACGGAAATTCCGCGAATGCTCAGTCCAGGTCCAACGGCCCGTCTGGGAATGTGCCGAACGCGAAGAACGGTACACCGTCTGCCGTCCGGTCTGGGAAACCAGTTACCGCGACTGCAGCTACACGGTCCGCAAGCCGGTCTGGGAGACCGCGACCCGTGAGTGCCGCCGGGTTGTCCGTCGGCCTGTCGTGGAAACCTCCGAACGGGAATGCCGCCGCGTGGTGATGCGTCCGATTACCGAGACGGTCAATCAGGAACGCTGCTACACTGTGATGCGTCCGCAGACGTGTTACAAGACCGTCACCCAGGATTGTGGCTGCTGGTCGATGCAACCGGTCTGCTGCCCGGGACCGATGGTTCCGCGCTGCTGCCCCGACAGTTGCGGCTGCCCGCGCTGGACGATGGTGCAGTCCCCCGGCTTCACCGTTTACAAACCGGTGTATTGTCCGAAAATCGTCGAAAAACAGGTCGCTTACACGGTGATGCGTCCGGAAGTCGTGCGCCAAAGCTGCCCGATCCAGGTGTGCCGGTATGTGCCCGAAGAAATCGTGACCAAGGTGCCCGTCCGCACCTGTCGCATGGTCTGTGAAGAAGTGGTGACTCAGGTACCCGTGCGGACCTGTCGCTGGGTGGACGAAGTCGTCCCGAACCAGGTCGCCGTTCGTACCTGCCGGATGGTTCAGGAAGAATGTGTCCGCAAGGTTCCGGTACGGACGTGCCGGATGGTCTGCGAAACGGTCACTCAACGAGTGCCGTATTGCGAAACCCGACGGGAAGAATACACCGTGAACCGCCGCGTGGCCCACTGTGTGGCCAAGCAGGTTCCGTACACGGTTAACCGCTGCGTGCCGCGCTGCGTGGAACGTCAGGTGGCCTACGAACAGTGCTACTACGTCCCCCAGACCGTGTGCAGTAACGGCTGTGCCACAGGCTGTGACACCCCGTCGCGGGCCGCCTCACCGACCCCGGTGCAGAAGCCCTCGACCGATCGCACGGAAGCAGAGTCCGATCCCGTTCCTTATGAAACGAATCGGCCGATCTACCCGAAAGCCGAAGCGGCTCCGGAAGGCGAACCCGCCAAGGACGACGAGCAGCCTGCCACGAAACCCGCCGCCTGAAAACGGCTGCGGTCACGTCCTCTGAAAGAAATCTCAGCCCGCCGTGGAATTCCCCGGCGGGCTGAATTGTTTTTGCCACCCGACGGGCCACTCCGCAACGCTGCGATCGGTAGGATTTCGTGCCAGTGACTGATAGGATGCAGCGAGTGGCCCATCGGTTGGATGCCGTCTGACGATGCCGCCTCTTTTTTCCGCTGGCACCTTCGCTCGAGGATTGGCAATGAACCGCTCGCTTTTGGCTGTCCTGTCTGTCTTGTCGCTCTCTGTCGTCGGGCTTCTGGGGCCCGCAAACGAAGCGGTCGTCTCGGGACAAGAGCCAACCCTCGAACCCGGCTTCCGGTCGCTGTTCAACGGCAAGGACTTGACGGGCTGGCACAAGAACCCCGAGAAGATTGGCCACGGCGACGGCGGAACCTGGAAAGTCGAAGGGGGAGCGATTACGGGTGAACAGGATCCCCCGGGCAGTGGCAACGGCGGCATTCTGCTGACGGACGAGAAATTCGGCGACTTCGAAGTGATCTTCGAAACCAACCCCGACTGGGGCCCCTGCTCGGGCTTCTTCATGCGCAGCAATGAAAAGGGAAGCTGCTACCAGATGATGATCGACTACCACGACGTCGGCAACGTGGGCGAAATCTATCGCGAGGGACTCGACGGAGCGGGCAATCGCACGTTCAACATCGACGGTGTCTACGCCGACCCGGAAAAGAAAGTCTTGAAGTCAATCGTCGCCACCAAGGCCAAACCCCGACGCGAAGGCGAACCCATCGGCGAACCGAAAATCAATCTCGACGACTGGTCGAAGATCTGGACTCATGGCAAGTGGAACACGGTCCGCTGCAAAGTTGTGGGCAACCCGCCGACGATTACCACCTGGATCAACGGCACGAAAATCACCGAGTACACCAGCGACAAGAAATTCGAAGACAAGCTGGGAGACACCGGCCACATTGCCTTCCAGGTCCACGGCGGCACGGGAGCCTGGCCCAAAGGGGCCAAGGTCCGCTTTCGCAATGTGCGAGTGAAGCCGCTGTAATCGACGCTCAAAACCACCTGCCAGCACGGCCCTGACCAGAATCGGGACTTGGCTGTTTTCCAGACAGCCACCGATTCCGATGGCAGGTTAGACAATTTGTCAGGCGGGCGGGATCATGTTCTACGATCTCTGGTTATGCCACCGCAGGCGTGCCGATTCCGGTACGCCTCTGGAGGCTAGTGGCCCGTCATCGACCGAAACCGGTTTCCAGCCCCGCCCGGGGCCCGCAGTCTGCTGCTGATTCTGGATCTCATTTGGAGGGAGCTCCCATGTCGTTTCCGAGGCGCATCGCGACTCTGTTCGCTTCACTGACGGGATTGGTCGTCGGCCTGCTGCTGGCCCATGGCTGGGCTCAGGACGCCAAGTCGATTCCCCCGGAGCGGTTTCTACCGGCCGATGCGGTCGCCTATGTCGCCTGGGATGGACTCGACGCTCATCGCAAATCATGGGAAAAGTCGGCCGCTTTTGCGGCGTACTCCCAAAGCGGCCTTCAGGAATTCGTCGAAAAACTGATCGACCAACTCGAAGTGGCCAACGGAAGTGACGGCACAACCCGCCTGATGGCTCAGGCCGGCGAAAAGCTGGCCCAGGGGGGCTTTCACCTGGCGATGGGCCTGGTGAACTCCGATGGCGAAGCTCCCGTGCCCCAGGTCACGCTGGTCGTTCCCGGCGGAGCCGCTGCGGTACCCAAAATCAAGGAATGGGTGGCCAAGGCCCCCGCCCAACTGTTTGATGTCGAAAAAGTGGGCTCGCGAACCATCACCCGCGGGCAACTTCCCGAGTTTCCAGGCCTGGAAATCGGCTGGTGGGCCGAAGGCTCGCACCTCATCGTGGCGATCGGACCGGGGGCGGTCGATTCGACTTTGAATGTCGTCGCCGGCAAGGTTCCGAATCTGGAGTCCAGTCCGGTCTTCAAAAAATTCAAGGCCAAAGCCGATTTTGATCTGGCACTCACCGCCTGGTTCGACTTCGCACAACTCCGCAAAGCCATCGGGGGTCTGCCCCTCGGTGCTCCGCGCCCAGGGCAGACTGCAACCATCAATGATGTCTTGAAGTCGCTGGGGCTCGATCGACTGGGTCCAGCCGCCTTACGACTCGGATTCCGCGACCAAGCGATCTGGAGCGAGACCATTCTCGAAGCCCCGGCCCCACGCACGGGCTTGCTCGCCTGGAGCGCGAAGGGCATCAAGCTTGACGAACTTCCCCCCTTACCGGTCAACACCGATGGCTTTTACGCCAGCCGACTCGACTGGTCCGAGTTTGGGATTGGCGCGCTGCGAATCGGCAACGAGATCTCCGTCCTGATGAATGGGGAACAGCAGCCTCCGTTCGAAGCCCATGTCGACGATCTGCAGCGACAACTTGATATCAATCTGCAGGCAGACCTGTTCGATCCCCTGGGGGATCTGCTGGTGGTGTATGGCGACCCGCAACAAGGGATGTTCGGCCTGGGCTCGGGCATCGCCATTTCGCTCGACGACGCTGAAGCTTTGCGCCAAGGCCTCGACAAACTCGTTGCCCGATTCCAGCAGTTCGCCCGTGGCCCGATGGCGCCACAGATTCACCGGAGTCAGCGTTTGGGCCGCGAATTGACCTACTTTCAGCTTCCCGACGTTCCGATGTTCACTCCCGCGTGGGCCATCGACAAGAAGTGGCTGATCGTGGGTTTATCGCCACAGACCGTCGACACCTTTCTGCGTCGTCTCGACGGGAAACTTGACCGCTGGACGCCGTCGGTCGAGGTCAAAAACACCCTGGCCGCGATGCCTGCGAATTTCACATCGTTGTCGTACGCCGATCCCCGCGAAGGATACCGCACCGCATTGAATGTTCTGCCGCTGGCGGGGGCCTTCCTGGGCGCCCGACAGGCCATGCCGCCCCCGGGGCTGATGGTGGCGGGCGGCCCCCCCGTCTCACAATTCACCAGTCCGCTGCTCGAACTTCCCGCGGCTGAAGTGCTCACGCAA
>JAFEBR010001055.1 GCA_018242565.1 Planctomycetota bacterium
AGATTGCAGCCAGCCGCCGGGAATTGATTCTCGCCGACCAGGCGGTGAAGGCCCTGGAAAAACTGGCCGACAAACGCAAAACGGCGTTCCAGTTCGAGCAATTCCGCAAAGAAGCCGCCGCCCAGGAAGAATCGTGGCTGGCGGCCAGCCAGTCGTCACCAACTCGCCGGGCCGCGTAAGCACCCGATCAGTTCGGAATCAATCGGCCGACAATCTCCAGACGCACGTCTGAACGACTGCGAACTGGTTTGTAGCCGCCCGAGGACGCGAGTTTAAAACTCAGCGTGTTTCGGCGTGCGCGGATACGGGATGACATCGCGAATGTTGGTCATACCGGTCAAAAGCAACAGCACCCGCTCGAGCCCCAGGCCAAAGCCTGCATGTGGCACGGTGCCGTACCGCCGCAGGTCGAGATACCACCAGTAATCATCGGGATTGAGCCCGCATTCCTGCATCCGCTCGATCAGCACATCCAGGCGTTCTTCACGCTGGCTGCCACCGATGATCTCGCCGGCACGTGGCACCAGAACATCCATGGCACGCACGGTTTTGCCATCCTCGTTACAGCGCATAT
The DNA here is from genome assembly GCA_018242565.1 of Planctomycetota bacterium. Taxonomy (GTDB): domain Bacteria; phylum Planctomycetota; class Planctomycetia; order Planctomycetales; family Planctomycetaceae; genus JACQFH01. The sequence continues at coordinate 575 of JAFEBR010001055.1, forward strand.
AGAACGATTTAATGGCCCGGGGGTAGTCATAAAGAATGACCGGTCGTTTGAATTTCTGCTCGGCCAAATACCGCTCGTGTTCCGATTGCAGGTCGGTCCCCCATTGGACCGGAAACTCAAACTTCTGCCCGCAAGTTTCGAGAATCTCGATTGCTTCCGTATATGACACTCGGGCGAAGTCGTGGTTAACGATGTTCTCGGCGGTTTCCAAAACCGTCTTATCGATGCGCTCTGCGAAAAACTTCATATCGTCGGCGCAATGATCGAGCACGTACTTGATGATCGACCGAATGAAATCTTCGGCCAGCCGCATGTTGTCGTTGAGATCGTAGAACGGCATCTCCGGTTCGACCATCCAGAACTCAGACAGGTGCCGCGTCGTGTTGGAATTCTCGGCCCGAAACGTGGGACCAAAGGTATAACAATCCCCGACAGCGCAGGCGAAGGTTTCGGCCTCGAGTTGACCGCTGACCGTCAGTGAGGCGCGTTTCCCGAAGAAGTCTTGAGTGTAATCCAGTTCCGCCTGCTTCTGTGCCAGACGTGCCAGGTCGAGTGTCGTGACCTGGAACATCTGGCCGGCCCCTTCACAGTCACTCGTTGTGACGATGGGAGTATGAACGTACACAAAGCCACGCGACTGGAAGAACTCATGAATCGCCACGCACAACGCATTGCGAACGCGGGCCATGGCGCCAAAGGTATTCGTGCGGGGCCTCAGGTGGGCGATTTCACGCAGGAACTCAAAGCTGTGCCCCTTCTTCTGCAGCGGATATTTTTCGGCATCAGCCGTTCCGAAAACCGTCAGTTCTCGCGCATGCACCTCAACCGCCTGCCCCTTCGCGGGCGAGGCTTTCAATTCGCCGATGACCCCGATACTGCTTCCGGTGGTCAGTTGCTTTATAAACTGCTGGTAGCCGGGTACGGATTGATCAACGACGATCTGCAGATTGGCCATGCAACTGCCGTCGTTGAGTTCAACAAAGGCAAACCCCTGTTTGGACTCACGCCGGGTACGGACCCATCCGCGGACATCCACGAGTGCCCCGATCGGACCGTTCTTCAACGCCGCTGCCACTTTGATCCGCTGACTCATCAATTTCTCCAGGATCGGCACGTTTAAACCGCCCGATGCAGTGCCGATGCACTGCCTATGCGGCGACTGTTCATCCGTCTACCCGCACGTTTCGACTCGGAATTCTTGCAAATTCCTGCAATTTTTCAAGGCCTGCGCTCCCTCTCCCTGCCAGGCGCCTCACCAGGCCGCGCTGCGCACCACAGTCGCGGCAGCGCGACCATCACCTGCGGCACGCAACGACACCAGACTGCCTTGCGGTGCCCGTCCGTCAGTTTAAGATAGCACTCGGCAAGCACACCCTTTTTCAGAGGAATCGGAATGCACTCAAGACTGACTCGGCGGGAACTCCTGGCCTCGACTGGCGTTGCCTGCGGAGTCGCCGCGGCGTCTCACCTGGCGAACGCCGCAACCGAACCGCCGCAGTCGTCGAATCGTCCCTTTCGTTTCTCGTTAAATACGAGCACCATTCGCGAACAGAAGGTGGGCATCGTCCGCGAAGTCGAGATTGCCGCCCAGGCCGGTTACGATGCGATCGAACCCTGGATGGGGACGCTTGATGACTACGTCAAAGGAGGCGGCTCGCTCAAAGATCTGGGGAAACGCATCCAGGATTCGGGTTTGACTGTCGAAAGCGCAATTGGGTTCGCGCAATGGATCGTCAACGACGATGATGCTCGACAGAAAGGACTGGAGCAGGCCAAGCGCGATATGGATACGCTGCTGCAGATCGGCGGAAAACGCATCGCAGCACCGCCGGTCGGCGCTCACGATAAACCGGGCCCT
>JAFEBR010001056.1 GCA_018242565.1 Planctomycetota bacterium
AGGTGGAGGATTGGGCGAAGCAGCGGCGGGTGTGGGTTGGACTTTCGAGCAAACAGGTCGGCAGGGTATGATCGGGCCGAGGACATGCGGTATGTCCTATTCATTCGGACATCAATGCGGTGCCGTAACTGTTAGCCTAGTTGTCCTGCTGGCGATCGAACTATGCGTCCGGGTTCCAAGAAGCTCTGCGTTGGGTTTGCCGTCGCTGCTGGCGCATGGGTTGTTTACACCGCGTTATATCCACGAATTGGCAATTTCGCCGATTGCGGTTGCAGCGCGTCGGTGCACGGTTGGTGGTTTGAATCAACCCCACCGACTAGGCGCGGCGTAGTCGTCAACTGTTCAAATTCGGCTGTCACGGACGCTGAACTGAAAATGGGGATCAATCGGTTACGGAGCCTGTCCCCGGTTTACATTGATCTGTCTGGTTCGGCAATCTCCGATGAATCGGCTGCGAACCTTTCGGAATTGCCGTCCCTTCTCCACCTGAATGTTGGCGCCACTAACATCACCGATGCGGGGCTGTCACACTTTTCCAGGCTGGACCGCTTGCATACTCTCGAAGTTGACGGCTCAATGCTCACCGACCGGGGGTGCCGAAATGTCGCCCAAATTGCCAGTCTGAAGCGGTTACTTGTTACCGGCCCACAAATCGACGATGGCGTGGTGGATCGGATTGTAAAACTTCTCTCGAAGAATCGGAATATTCACGTACTGCTTTACAACTCAACCATATCGAGCGGCGTGCGAAAACAGATCGAGCAATCCGAAGTGTTCGGCAGATTGTCAATTTCGACCTCGATCAGGACGTCCGAACCTTGAGCACATCGATGCAGACTCTTTCTGGTATTGGCCCTGGAAAGTAATCACAATTTACAGTGCACGTCAGCTACATCCGCAGATTGACCGGAGCGCACCAACATGAAACGGCGCTTGATCTGGCTGGCTGCGTTGGTCGCGACTGTTCTTCTGGCCGTTATTGTCTACGACAGTACCGGATTTACGTGGGTTGGGCATACTGATCTGCGCATTCAGTTTGTCGTCGTCGATGCGCGTACAGGCCAGGGGATCAAGGGTGCCAGGATTCAAGTGAAGCAAAGAGAAGGTGGCTTTTGTGCAGACCGAACAGCCCAGGAATTCGAGTTACTGACCGACGAATCCGGAATGACAAGCCGGATCTGCGAAGGCTGCATGTCATTCGGGACTCAAAGCGGGCTAAAGTTTACCGACACATACTCAGCCCACACGCCGAGATGGCAGGCCCGAATTACCGCTAAAGGGTATCGCGAATCGGAAGAAATCGACATCGAGGGAAATCCCGTCTACCGTCGACATATAAGAAGGGTCGGCACTGGAGCCGCCGAAATGGTCGTTCGCGTGGCGCTTTCCCCGAATTGAATGACGGCGAAAGAAAACGCGGTGACTGGGATTCACTCACCAATTTGGTGACGGTAGACTCTCTGTGGCGGGAGGCCGCCGAATAATGAAGTAGAACCGCGACGCAATGATTGAAGCCATGTCTTCCTGCCGGATCAAACGTGTAGAGGACCGCGAAGCCATGCAGTTTCCACAA
>JAFEBR010001057.1 GCA_018242565.1 Planctomycetota bacterium
AAATTTTGTGGCAGAAGGCCACATTCCGCAGTTCGAGATTGGCTTTCTCCTGCAACCGCAGCACGGCACTCTGCAATTGGGCGACTGTCTGTGTGGCGCGGTCGGCGGCGGCGGGAATTGATGAGGCGTCGAAGTAGTTTGTCAGCCCCCACAGGGTTTGCTGAAAGAATTCCTGGTCGACCGGATCGATCCCCGGAATGGCCTGCAGGGCACGTTCCTGCTGTCCCGCCATCAGGTACAGCATGCGCAGATCGAAGTGTTTCTTGATGTACGATTGCAACTCGGCTTCCGAGGGGCCGGGCTGACAGGCCGCGGCGTCGGCTTCCGCGAGAGGGATCAGTTTCTCAAGCTGAGCCTGCACGGTGACGTCGGCGGTGAGTGCTTCCGCACTCGCAACCTGGGCTTTGCCGCCAGCAGCAGCAGAGTCCACCCCAGCCGTTTCGGGATGGGCCTGGCCCCCGGCAGTCTCGCTGGTCAGTCGAATGTTGGGATTCGCCGGGCCGTCGGGGGGATTGCCGTCGTTCATGGTCGCCCGCGGGGCGCTGACCGGGTCAGCCCCCGAACTGTTCGTACCGGCGGATTTCCCCAGGTGATAGCTGGCGGCATGTCCCACGGGGACTGCGGTGGGTGCCGAGGCCAGTTCGTGCCCTCGGGCCAACCGTCGACCGCGCAGAATTCCGCGAATGGCTTCGGGGGATTTTCCTTCGAACGCGGCCTGGTAACTGGCGCGCTCGTCCGGGGTGGCATCCTGTAATTCCTGATCGATCACCGCCGCCAGTTGCGGATCACGATCTGGCGTGGCACGGCCCGCACGCGTTCCCGCGGTGCGTAAGACATCTGATTCTGCACCGCGTGTACCGGTGGAAGAGAAGGTCTGGTCGCCCGGCGCCATCTCGGCGGGGGCGGCGGAAACCCGGGCCCGGCCGGGACGAGTCGAATCGGCCTGGCTCTTCAACGACGACGGAGCCCGCCGATCGAGGGTCGCATGCGATTGATTCGGGCGATTCGCGGCACAGCCGGCGCACAGCATCGCGAGGGTCGCCAACCCACACAGTGAGTAAGACCAATGCGCCATGTCTCGCGTCCTTGCAGGCAAATTCGGAAACGGGCCAGGACCTTGCAGGGTCGGTGACTCGAGTCCGCACGGTGAAAAGGGCGTCTTGCCCAATGAAAATTGATTGAGAGATTCCGAGAGAGGGGGCGAAACGTACTCAAACCGACCAGATGCTGCAAGATCAGTCTCCACCCGATGCCACCCGCAATACGAGACAGGCATACAGTGCTCCACCTGGATTTGCAGGCGTTTCGCGCCAAACTCAATTGCCGCCTGCACGGTTTCTATGTGTCGTACGACGCTCGGCCCCGAAAGTCAGCCAGTTTGCCCAATTCACCAGTGTGGTAGAGTGGATACCACTGGGTGATGCCAGTAGACTGAGGTCCGCTTTTGATTCGTGGAGGCTTTTGGTTGGACTTTTCACGAACGGCGACCGCCTCAGCGCCTGTTTGCCGTTCGAACTCGTGATGCCGTTCGGCAAAAGACACCGCTTCATGGCTTCGAACTCCAAGCTCCGATTCGCATTGGTCTGTGTGGTCCTGAGTTGCTGCTGTGCAACCGGTCCTGTCGGATATGGCCAGGACAAACCGGCCGGCCCCCGGGTGGAACACACGTCCATCCGCAGTTCCGTGGGAGGGATGCATGCCTACGTCCCGGAACGCTGGAGCCTGATCTCGGTCAACGTGACGAATCCTGATCCGAACCCGCGGGAATTGATCAGCGCCACCTATTTCGACGCCGAAAAGACCCTGCAATACGCCCGGCGTTTCTGGTTACCGGCCCGTTCCCGATTGCGAACCTGGGTGCCCGTCCAGATTCCCGAAGTGAAGGGCAAGGGTCCGCAACCGCTGAACTTTCACTCGCTGGTGATGGATGCGGACCGATCCCGCGAAGAACTGCTGCGCGATGACACCGGCCAGATGCTGCATTCGGGAACGATCACCACCAATTCCGAATCGTTTGTGTCGGCCTACATCGACGATCCGCTGTCGCTGCCCGATGTCGACGCCAATGCCGCGTACGACCTGCTGGTCGCCTGCCGCCGCGAACGGAACCACTCACGCCGGGCCACCAAGCTCGCCGAAACGCTGTTTGCCCCCGACGAATTCGCCCTGCAGCCGTTTGATCAGATCCTGATCTGTTCACGCCGGGCGGCCCATGATCCCGCGGGGATCTCGGCGATCCGGCGCTGGCTCTACAACGGGGGCAAGTTGTGGGTCACCTTGAACCAGACAGACCCGAAAATCCTGGAGACCATTCTGGGAGACGGTTTCG
>JAFEBR010001058.1 GCA_018242565.1 Planctomycetota bacterium
CGGTTAGGTTGTCGAACGCGACCAACTGTTCCTGCAGCGCGTCGGCCACCTCGTCACTCAAACCTAACTGTCGTTTGATCTTTGCAACGGTGTCTTCTGCCGGAGATTGACCAGACGGGTCCGTCTCAGTAACGGGGCTGTTGCCGACATACCGTGCCAGATTCGCATCAGGCTGCACGCCCAACGGATCCTGACTCTTAAACCTCCCCCTATCCGGCAGCAACTGCCGCACATGCAACTGGTATTCGCCGGTCTCTGTGTCGCGCACGTAACCCAACTGTCCGACCCACGTGAACAGATTCGTCGTCGTGCCTGTGCTGGCCTTGATGACGCCGAACGCGAAGTACGTGTAGGTGTCGGTGATCACCTGCGAACCGTTGGTCAGACTGTCCGTGCTCCCCAAGCCGTCGAACGCGTAGTACACCTGGACCCAGGTCCCCGACTGATTCTGCCGCTGCGACACCAGGTTGCCGAACTCCTGAGGCTCCAGCGTATACGCCGCCTGGGTCAGATTGCTGCCGTCGGTCTCCTGCAGGATGTTCTGGCCGTCGTAGATCAGTTTCCGCGTGCTGGACGACGAGTCTTTCTCGACCCGCATTTGGTCGCCGTTGTACACCAGCGTCACGATGCTCGACGATGAGAGCCGAGTCGCCGTGTTCATGTTCTCGAAGTTCCAGACGCTGGTCGTGATCGTCCCCGAGGGCGAGACCTGCTTGGTCTGGTTGCCGGCCGCGTCGAACGTGAACGTGGTCCGACCGGTGCCGTCCTGGGCGGTTTTCAACCGGTTGGCTGCGTCGTACGTCGAGGTTGTCCGCGCACCGCTCTCCATTTTCACCGTCCGATTTCCAGCGGGATCGTACGTGTAGGTTACATTGTAGCTGTTGACGCCGCTACGTTTTTCGTTCACGAGCTGGTACGTCGGGTCGTACGTCCAGGTCACCCGGTCGCCGCTGGCTTCCGTGACCCCCGTCCGCCGCGTTGTCTTGTCGTACCGGTAGCCGAAGCTGGAGATCGTGACTCCTGACGACTTGATATTCACCAGCCGGGTCAACCGGTCGGCGTTGTCGTAAGTGAACGTCGTTCGCGACGAGTTCCCCAGAACCTTCACCGTTCGCCGGTTGGCCGTGTCGTAGCCGAACGTCGTCCGTACGGCCTGGGGATTGATGATCTTGGTGATCCGCCGGGCGGCGTCATACACGGTCGTGAACAGACCCCCATCGGGATCGGCCAACCGCCGACGCTGGGAGATGCCATCGTAGGTGTACGTGATCCGTTTGTTGGCCGGGTTGGTCCGCACGCTCAGCCGGTCGAGCGCGTCGAACGTGGCCGTGTAGCGCCCGGTGGCGTCCCGCAGGAGTGTGCGGTTGCCGATCACGTCGTAGACCTGCGTCACCCGTGATCCATCCGGGTATTTCCGCTGGATCTGCCGGTTGGCCGCGTCATATCCGTATTTAGTTCGATTCCCTGGCTGTAGAAAGAACTGTTTGCGCAAGCAAACAGTTCTTTCTACAGCCAGGGCGGTCGTCGACAAGGGGTCAACGGGGGTTGGCGGCCACATCACAGCATGCTTCGGACATGTGGCAAGCCATTCGGCGCACCCACGGTGCGCACCTTCCTTATAACAACTGGTAAATGGATTGCCCAGTTGTGCGATGGCGTTTGTGATCAGATCCCTCGGGAGGCGGGCACGACGTGCCGCGGTGCCCGATTATCCCGTCCCACGGCGGCGTGGTGGGTCTTGGAATGGTAGTGTCACCCCGGGTAACAATGCCTCAATGGTCGGCGCCAACCGCTGCACCGGGTGCTTTCCGATCGCGGTTCGCAGGTCGTGCGCCGTGAGGTGCAGGTAGATCTGTGTGCTCGCCAGTTGCCGGTGACCCAGCAGGTCGCGGATCACAACGATGTTCACGTCCGCCTGGACTAAATGGGTGGCAAACGTGTGGCGTAGTGTATGAGGACTGACACGCTTCGGGATCCGCGCTAATTGCGAGTACCGGCGGACACGTTCATAGACTGCTCCGCGCGACATCGCCTTCTTCGTGCGACTGCGAAAGAACGGCGCTGTGGGCGCCAGAAGCCCCCGCGACTCGCGATACCTTTTCAGAACCTGCACGACCTGCTCATTGAGCGGAATCACCCGTTGATGTCCTCCCTTTCCGGTCACACGGATCGTCCGCTCTGTGAGATCGACATCGGCTTCACGCAGCGCTGCCAATTCCGACGCCCGGATACCGGTTCCGTAGAGCAGCGTCAGCAACGCGCAGTCCCGCAGGCCGAGGATTGTGTCCTGGCGAGGTACATTCAACAGATTCGTGACTTCCTCCGGGGCCAGCACCGTCGGCAACTTGCGCGCCACCCCTTTCATGGTCGGGAAGTGCGCCAGCGGATTTTGCGCCGGGAGAAGATGCCCCATCGCAACCATCGCTCGATAGAAGTTCTTGAGGATCGTCACTTGCCGATTCACGGCCGAGTCCCCGTTGTCCCGTTCCTTCCGCAGGTAGGTCACATACTCCAGCACGATTCGTGCGCTCACTTGCTCGGGGGGAAGGTCTCCGTGCTGCAGGCGAACATACTCGCGGAACTGCTCCAGCGTCTTCTGGTAGGCACCAATCGTCGTGCTCCGTAAGCCGCGGCCCGTGCAGTGCGTTTGTGTGTATAACAAGATCCAGTATTTCCAGGTCATGACGATGTGTCTCCGGGCTCTGGCGATGCGCCATGGGGCAACTCCGTTCGGCAAGGCAACCGGTCGACCGCCTCTTGCGTGCGACCCTTCAGCACGTGCAGATAAACTCCCGTCTCTTGGGGACTGCGATGCCCCATCAGCCGCGCAATCACGGCGACGTCCACCCCGCAATCCATTAAATGGGTGGCATACGAATGGCGCAGCGTTTTTGGCGTCACCTTCCACGTGATCTTCGCACGCTGGGCCGCGGCGCTGACGATCTCGCAGACCTCTTTCGACGAGAGCGGGCGATTCCTGCCCGTGGCCCGAAACAGTGGGCCCCGCCGGGCCCCGCGCTCCAGCAGATACGCGAGCAGTTCAGTATGGACAACCCCCGGGACGGGTACGATCCGGGGCCGGTCCCCCTTCGCGACATCCACCTTCAACTCCTTCCGCAGAGGATCGACCGACGGGATCGTTAGCGCGCACAACTCGTGTGTGCGCACCCCGCACCCGTACAGCAACAGCACCACCACGCGGTCACGCCGTTCCACGATCGAACCCGCCGAACAGCCCTTGATCAGCCGTTCGGCTTCATCGAGGGTTAACGATTCCGGCTCACAGGCCCGACTCGCATCCTGGAGTTGGAAGCCATCCAGAACGTTCCGATCCGCTCGACCGCTGCGCCACGCATAGTTCAGGTAGCCGCGCACATGTGACAACTGCTTGTTCAGCGATAGCGCGCTGCGCCCCTGTTCCCGTTCCTGCTCGATCCATCTCAGATAATCCGTCAGCGACAGCTTCTCCAGAGGCTGGTCGAGCTTCAACCCGGCCAGCACCTGGCAGACGCGCTTCAACGTGCAGCGAACATCAATCACCGTGCGCGGGCTCTTCCGGCCCACGTCCGTCAGATATTCCAGATACCCTTCGATCAGCAGAGCCAGTCGCTCCGTGCGGTTCGATTTGCCCATCTCAGCAACCTCCTTCTGTGGCAGTGCTCAGCATCGCATTAATCGGGTGTCGCGCTACACTGGCATGCAACTGCGGGTCGGCCACGTGCAGATAACGAACGGTGGTCTCGATCCGCTGGTGCCCCAACACCTTTTGCACTTCCGCGATGTGCACTCCGTTCTCCAGCAGGTCCGAAGCGCAGCTATGCCGAAACTGGTGCAGCGTCACCTGCTCGTGCCCGCTGCGCTTGGCGAGCGACTGCATGCCATGGCTGATCGCGTGGGGCGATAACCGCGTTCCGTTCTTGCTCACGAACAGCGCCGGTTCTTCGATCCGCCCCACCGACTCCAGCAGATTGTGGCGCTGCGGCAAATACCCTTCGAGACACCGCCGTACCAAATCCGCCACGGGGACGCGCCGCTCGCGGCCCGTCTTTCGGCCATCGATTAACAACAGCCCTTCCTCACGGTCCCAGTCCGACAGGTCCAGCCGCGAGACCTCGCCTCGCCGAGCGCCGGTCCCGTAGAACACGACCAGCAGCGTCATCCACGCCCACCGGTGATATCCGTATCGGCTCGTCGCGGCGGTCTGCAGCACCGCTTGCAGTACCTGCTCACTGATCCGTCGGGGCACCCGGCTACGCGAGTCCAGCTTCGGTCCACGCAACCACCTCAACGGGTTCGACGACCAGACCCCTTCACGGACGAGAAATTCCCCCCAGCAGCGCAACTGGCTCATCACCGCCGCCAGTGTGCTCTTGCTCCGGAAGGCACCGCGATGCTGCAGATACTCAATCAGAAGGTCGCTGCCCACGTCCTCCAGCCTGGGCCGAGGACGACGCCCCTTCAGCCACCACCCACACCGCCCGAGCTCCCGCCGAATTGCCGCTCGCGTCTCCAACGATCGCCCCGCCGCTTCGTATTCCTCCAGATACCGATCAACCAGCAGATCCCAACGTCGCATGTGACACCTTTCTTCTTAAGGGTTGACCTTCGAAGACTTGCCACCACGCCGAGACATCCCGGCAGATGGTCACCCCACCTGCCACCATTCCTGATCCGCCGTCAACCTCACCTTTATTGACTTTACGACGCCCAATACGACGAAACGACCGGCGCGAAACGCCCGGAATTGAACTAAAGAATTTATTAAGTCCGATGCGATCGAGTATGACGACCGCATAGAAGAGAATCCGCTTAGTTACATTCCGATAGCGGCGGGGCTCGGTTGGGCAGCGAGGATCCTTGGCGGCGTTGCCAAACGGGTTGTCAGCAACTTCGCACGACGTGTTGCGTCGCCAATTTTCAGGCGAATCGCGAGCGCGGTCTCACGAGCGGCGCTCGCGGCCGCCAAGAAAGCCGGTACTGCCGTCTCCAACGCGGCCTCCGCCGCGCGAAACACGATCGCGCAAACGACGAAGAACATGTTGGACGTGATGAAACGGGCGGGAGCGCGCGGCTGGGATTGGCTGAAAAAAAGAATGATCCCGGCAGTACGTGCAAAAAGTCCTGGCGAATTGTTCGAAGAAAGCGTAAAAAACACGTTCCGCAAGAAGATCATTCGGGAAAACGAGATTTTACGCGATGCAGATGGGAAGGTAATTGGCGAGATCGACTTTGAAACCGCCGAGGCGATCGTAGAGGTTGGGCTTAGCCTTCGAGATAAGGTTGACCAGCTACACCGGCTGGCTGACGTTGCAAAGCAGCGAGCTAAGCGCCTTGATGTCATCTATGGGCCGAACACCTCTTCGGGAACGCTCAAATTCCTAAGGGAGAGCCTAGGCAAAAAATGGGGAAATCGGGTTCGCTTTATCCCTCACGAGTAATGATATGTCATCCTGGGAATACGCATTTCTGTTTCCCCAATCTCCGAACCAGCTTCGTCCGGCGAGTGCCATCGGGCATCTCACCCAATTCGGTGCTGAATTTGATAGGAATCTTCGCCTGTGCGTGCCGGTCGATGATGAAGGCCATTTGCTTGATGTTGGCGAAGAGGTTGCTTTGAAGGAACCTTTCGAAAGGGACCTATCCCAGTATTTGAGAAACCGCAACTCTTTTTCGATCCAATTACGGAGCTCTGAAATCGTGGTTTCCGTTCAATTCATGCTCGGCTCCGCGAATCCGCATATATCGTTAGGCTGGTCACGGCGCTTATTCGATCGATCGCCGCCCGATTTCCAAATGGCTTTCTGGTCTGCCATTCGCGCGTTCGCTAAAGATTGCGATGCTGGGTACGTCCTCATCGTTGACGACGCTCCAGATCACTTCGAAGATCGATTCCTGGACATTGACGGGAAGAGGTTTGTTGATTGCCACGTCGATCATGGCTACGGATTGGGGCTACGAGAGATTTGGCTCCAAACATCGGCTGCTGCCGTGCCCCCAGACGGACTGGAATTCGGCCCGTCCGAGGAAATTGGTCGGGGTTTCCTGCGTTATTCCCTACGCAATTGAACTTGGCAAGGGAAACAAGTGATTCCATAAAAGGACGCCGAAAGCGACACGCGGTTGGCACCGAGGATATGGGACGGCCTAGGCGCCGGCCGGTCCAGTCCAACATTTCGAGATACCCCAGGGAATGACAACGGAGCGATCGGTACCGAATGGGGAAAATGGCTCGATCGCCGGCGGCAAAAGGCGTCTTAGACCGCTCACTGGCCATTCTTCCTCGTCTGACGAACGGCGACCGCGCGACCATGGCATGGGTGCCCAGATCCAACAAATTGCCCAGCCGGAATGGCTCATCCAATTCTTTCGAAATCTGCGAGGCCTGGCATTGAAATCCACGGGCTGCCCTACGTAAGTTAGAATGGTTGCAAGGCGCGCTTCGCGACGACCACAACCACGTTGGGCCAATCTTTCAAGTCGACGTTTCTCAGGGGCTAGCCATGCCGAACGGCCAAGCGGATTCAGGTCGTCAGCCAAAACAACAGGATCGACCGTTGCTGGTTCCGCCCGAAATATTTCCGTCTTGCGATTTGACGTTTCTTGCCAGTCGCGGAGACTTATCGCGCGCGGTGGCGGACGCGAACGCCGGCTCATCGGGGTGGCCGATAGTTCTCGACAACATGGCGCGGGGATTATTCCGTCGGCAGGCGCGGCACGTTTTGCTCACCGGCCAACGGGGCGTCGGAAAAACAACCGCTGTCCGAGAGTTGGCCCGGCAGGTTAGTTCGGGGCAATTCGACTTCCTGCAGAACGCTCGGTTTATATTGGGGGAATGCCAAAACGTGTTACGCCACGAAAGCCGTCCGCGATTTGCCGCGTTGTTTGAATGGCTGGCGGGCCAACAGAACGTCGTGGTCTGTCTGGACGGGTTAGGGGCGCTCCTCCGAGGTGAGCATGGCGCGACGAACATCTCGCTTCTCCGCGCGGCTCTGCGGCTTCGCGATGTGCGAATCATCGGCGTGCTTTCCCAATGGGATTACGACGATTTGCTGGCGTCCGATGCCGAGATCCTGGATGTGTGCACGCGCGTCGAAATGCCCGAACCCGACGAGGCGGCCACGCTCCCCATCGTCCGCCAGGTCGCGGCCCAAATCGAAGCGGACTTCGATTGCCGAATCCCGGTGCCGGTGCAAACCCGTGCCGTCGAACTCTCGGCACGCTTCATCTGGAGCCAGTGCTTTCCCATCAAGGCGATCCGTGTTCTCGAACGAGCCTGCGAAAATCTCGCCTACGAACGCCGACAAAATGGCGAAACGCGTGCCGAACTGGTCATCGACGATGTGATTCGCGTCGTCTCCGAAATCAGCCGCGTTCCCGCCGAAACGTTATCCGGCGACATCGACGGGACCGACTATGAGCAGATTCTGGGATCAGCCGTCGTCGGCCAAAGCGATGCCGTCGCGGCCGTCGCCCGTGAACTCCGACTGATTCGAGCCGGGATCACCGACCCCGGCAAACCGGCTTCGGTCATGCTGTTTTGCGGACTGAACGGTGTCGGCAAAACCGAATTGGCCAAACGGCTCGCCGAGATCTATTCCACGTCGAAGCGCCTGCAAATTTACACGATGGGCAATTTCGTCGAATCGCATAGCGTCTCCGGAATCATCGGCGTCCCCGCCGGTTATGTCGGCCACGACCAGGGCGGCCAGTTGGTGAACGACTTGAACGCCGATCCGTATGGCGTGTTCCTGCTCGACGAAATCGAAAAATCTCATCCCGACGTGCTCAAGCCGTTTCTTAACCTGTTCGACGAAGGCTGGATCGTCGATCAACGCGGCGTGAAAGCCTACGCCGACCGCGCGATATTCATTCTCACCTCAAATGCCGGTTACGAGGCGATTTCGCAGATGCATCAAGACCGCCGGCCGATGCACGAAATCATCGAGCACGTGAAGAACTCCCTGTCGCGCGTCCGCAACGAGCGATCATCGCAACCCGTTCTGTCGCAAGCCTTCCTGGCACGCATCAAACGGATCCAGATCTTCAATCCCCTCGACGAACCGGCCATGCTCGGCATCGCCCGCATCTTGATCGACAACGTGCAGAAGACCTGGCTGAAGCACCGTGGCAAACAGGTCCAAATCTCGGAACCGTTGATTTCCCACATCGCCCGGCAAGGGCACGAAATCAACACCAAGTCCAATGGCCGCGAAGGGGGCCGGGGAATCCGCCGATTGATTTCCGAATTGATCGAAGACCAGATCCAGCAAGCCGCCATCCGCGCCCGCAGCGTTTATCAGCGGGCAACGATAATTCAGCTCAACCTGCGCGATCGCGAAATCGATTCGGCCACGCCCCCAATTTCAAATGGCGTCGAGAACGTGGCCGACATCGCCATCGACGTTCGGTTCTCCTGAGAACTGGTCTATATTCAACATCAGATTCGTCGGCAAGACTCGTCCAACTCCCAACAGGTCGCTACCGTGCCAGTTTCGCAAAACCGTCGGCGGAACCAACGCATCCAGGTTGCCTATAACCGCGCTGCGCCTTGTGCTGCGCTGTCTCCCGAAACTCGCGTTTTCTCGGGGTTTTCGCGGCATTCGAACCGCCTCATAATCTGTTGGTTCTGGGTTCGAGTCCCAGCAGCCCCAGTTCGGCACAGCCGAACAGAGCAGGAGAATCGAGAGAGGAGAAAGGAGAGCAAACCAGCCGCTCGCCAGGCCAATGCTCTCTGCGGCCTCCTGTCTACATTCGACTCTCTGAATCGCAACCATCCCGCATAGATCCGCACCAACTCGCCACCCGTTTGAGTTTGGGGCGACTGTGCGGTCTGTTGGTTGGCGACGCCTTCATCGCATCACGTCGAACGGTTTCGCACCAGATCGACTCGCGTGTGCTGCGCCTTGCGCTGCGCTTTCGTGCCCCTGATCCGCCACGAGGCGAATGTGCGCCCCGGTTCACTCCAACTCCCGCCAGGCTCGGTGTTCGGAACGATGGCCGCGACCGCGCCGGATTCGAAAGCGCGCCCTGAATCCTCGGTCGATGTGACCGACGCGTGCCTAGGGGTAGGACATGAGCCCCCTCTCAAGCGACAGGAGCATTTCTCAAATGCGTATGTCGCTTTACCGGCTTTTCCCCCCTGGCGGCGCGTAGTTCTTCAGCCAGGCGAACACCTCGCGGTGCCAGTAAGCGCTGTTGGCCGGCTTGAGCACCCAGTGCCCCTCGTCGGGGAAGTTGATGAACTTGCTCGGCACCTTCAGCCGCTGGAGCGTCGTGAAAAGCTGATGCCCCTCGCTGACCGGGACGCGGAAGTCCAGATCGTTGTGGATGATGAGCATCGGCGTCTTGAAATCCTTGGCGAACTTGTGCGGCGAGTGCCTCTCGTAGGACGAGCGGTTCGGGCCCCAAGGTGGGCCGCCGTGCTCCCACTCGTCGAACCAGATCTCCTCCGTGGTGGCGTACATGCTCTCGAAGTTGTAGACACCGCAGTGGGTAATGAGCGTCTTGAACTTGTCCGTGTGCCCCTGGAACCAGTTCATCATATAGCCACCGAACGACGCGCCCGCAGCGGCCATGCGGCTCTTGTCGATCTCGGGTCGGGACTCCAGGTACTCGAGGCCCCGCATCAGGTCGTCGAAGCACTTGCCACCCCAGTCGCCACTGATTTCATCGACGAATTTCTGGCCGAAGCCGGTCGAACCCCGCGGATTCGGCAGGGCGACCACATACCCTTGCGCCGCCCACGCCTCCGGGTTCCAGCGGTAGCTCCAGCCATCTTCCCAAGCCCCCTGCGGGCCGCCGTGGACCAGGTAGACCAGCGGCCATTTCTTGGACGGGTCGAAGCCCGGCGGTTTCAGCACCCACATTTGCATGTCGCCCCCCTCGACCTTGACCTTCACGCTCTCCGGTCGGGGCAGGTCGAGCTTGGCGAGCAGTTCCTTGTTCACGTCGCTGATGTTGAGGGCGACGCCGCTGGCCGGATTGGACGTGACGAAGACCTCGGGCGGCTTGTCCAGCGCCGAGCTGGAGTAAACCAGGACGCGGCCGTCGTGGCTGGTCGACAGCGACCCCTGCATGCCAGCGACATTTCCGCGGCGGACCTCGCCGCGCGTGTTCACGGTGAAGATCGGCCGCGAGCCGTCGGCGTCCGCGGTGAAGTACAGCCGGTCACTGCCGGCCCAGACGAAATATTCCACGGTGTTGTCGAAGTCCGGCGTGATGCTCCGCGGCTGACCCTTGAAGCCGCC
>JAFEBR010000105.1 GCA_018242565.1 Planctomycetota bacterium
GCGCCGCGAACGCGTTTGAATACCAGAACGTTCCGCTGAAACCTGCGACCGATTTCAATCGCGCGCGAATGATCCGCAGCAGTCGCTGGGGAGGGCGGATCGACGTCGAGATGCTGAACGTCCCCGCGGCGACCTATCAGGTGTTTCTGTACGTCTGGGAAGACAACAACGCCGAGCGATATTCAATTCTGGTGAACGACAAGACCGTCGTGGCGGAATTCAACAGTGGAGCCGCCGGCACATGGAAGCGGCTCGGCCCCTGGCGAATCGCCGTCAGGGACGGCAGCCTGAAAGTGTCTGCCAAGGGGGGCGCGGCGAACTTTTCGGGACTCGAGGTCTGGTCCGGAACCGGAACGGTCCCTGATCCGCAGGTCGCGCAATTCGCCTCGGTGCCCACAGAAGAGCAACTGCAGTTTTTCGAAAGTCGCATTCGCCCGTTGCTGGTCGATCATTGCTATGAGTGCCACAGCCAGGAGGCGGTGAAACCGGGCGGTCAATTGCTGCTGGATTCGCGGGCCGGCATCATCAAAGGAGGCCTGACCGCGCCGGCAATTATTCCGGGAGACCCGGACAACAGCCTGCTGATGAAGGCGGTCGGTTATGGCGATCCAGACCTCAAGATGCCGCCGGATGAAAAGCTGTCCGCGGAACAACTCGCGGATCTCGCCGCGTGGATTCGCATGAAAGCTCCCGATCCACGACTGGAAGACACGGTCGCCGCCGTGAAGGCCAAGTCCGAGATCAATTGGGAACAGGCCCGCGACTTCTGGTCACTGCGGCCTTTGAGCAGCGGGGCAGCCCCCGAGGTGACAAATTCCGCATGGCCGACCAACACCATCGATCGCTTTGTACTTTCCAGGCTGGAGAAGGCCGGGTTGGTACTGGCTGACGATGCCAGCCAGCGGACTTTGATTCGTCGAGCCACCTTTGACCTGATCGGACTGCCCCCATCGCCCGCAGAGGTGGCGGCGTTTCTGGCGGATCGCTCTGATCAAGCCTTTGCCAAAGTCATTGACCGACTGCTCGCATCGCCGCAGTACGGTGAACGCTGGGGGCGGCACTGGCTCGATGTCGTGCGCTATTCCGATACGGCCGGCGACAATTCCGACTTTCCGATTCCTCAGGCTTATCTGTATCGCAACTGGGTGATTGAGGCGTTCAATCGAGACTTGCCCTATGACGAATTTGTCCGCGAGCAACTCGCAGGGGACCTGCTGGAAGGTGGTTCGCCGGAACAGAGACGCAGCCGCATCATTGCCACCGGCTACATTGCCAATTCCCGCCGGTTCGGTTCGCGGGTCGATGACTATCCCCAGCACCTGACGATCGAAGACACGATCGACAATCTGGGCCGCACATTCCTGGCGACGACCGTCAATTGTGCCCGCTGTCACAATCACAAGTTCGATCCCGTCACGGTCGAAGATTACTACGCATTGTATGGGATCTTTCACAGTACGCGATATCCGTGGCCCGGCATCGAACTGGAACAACGCCAGCGAGACTTCGTAGCGCTCGCCCCGCCCCAGGAGGTGGCTCGCATCCAGCAGGAACGCAACGCCCGTCAAAAAGAACTGGACGCCCAGGTGCAGCGACTCAAAAAAGAGCGCGACGCCGCAAACGGCGACGCTCGTCAGGCACTCGAAAAACAACTCAAAGCGGCCGAAGACGCGGCGCGAACCTTCACGAGCCAGCCGTTGCCCTACGAAACGATCTATGCCGTCGCCGACACATCCGCGATCGGGGACGTTCCCGTGCAATTGAAGGGCGACCCGACGAAACCCGGCGAAGTCGTACCACGGCGATTCTTGAAAGTGTTGCGCGGTGCCAGGTTGCCAGACGATGACCTGACGAGTGGCCGGTTGCAGCTGGCAAACTGGATCGTCGACCGCAGCAACCCGCTCACCGCCCGCGTGATGGCCAATCGCATCTGGCAGCATCACTTTGGCAAACCCCTCGTCGCAACGGCGAACGATTTCGGACGGCACGGCCAGGCGCCGAGTCATCCGGAATTGCTCGACTGGCTGGCTCGGCACTTCATGGATGGCGGCTGGTCGATCAAGTCGATGCATCGCACGATCATGCTGTCTCACACGTATCGCCTGAGCAGTCAACCGTCGACGGCCGCCGTAGAGAAGGACCCCACGAACCAGCTTCTTTCCGCATATCCGCGCCATCGGCTGGAAGCGGAAGCCATCCGCGACACGCTGCTGCTCCTGGGCGGGAATCTCGACCCGACTCCGGGCGGGGCGCATCCTTTTCCACCGCCAGGCGAATGGAAGTTCACGCAGCACAATCCCTTCAAAGCGATCTATGAATCCAACCGCCGCAGCGTGTACCTGATGACGCAGCGCATCCAGCGGCACCCGTATCTGGCCATTTTTGATGGTGCCGACCCGGCCACCAGTACGCCCGTGCGACTCACAAGCACGACGCCGCTGCAGGCCTTGTACCTGCTCAATGACAAGTTCGTACATGAACAAGCGCGCGGCATGACGACCCGCCTGCTCGCCGAAAATGGCGACGATGCCCAGCGAATTGAACAAGCCTGGTTGTGGCTGTTCAGCCGCCCGCCGGACTCGAACGAAGTCTCCGCCGCAACGTCATTCCTGGGCGCTGTCAAACGCGAATTGCAGACGACAGGGACAAGTCCGAATGACCTCGACCAACACTGCTGGCAGGCGCTGGTGCGTTCGTTGCTGAGGCTAAATGAATTCGTTTACGTGGATTGAGCCGGTAATACAAAAGTCGGACGAGCCCGGAAGTATCCCTGCCCCCCATTTCGATGACGGACAATTCCATGACTAAATACCCTACGCGGCGCCGATTTGTTCAAAGCCTGGCGGCGGGGTCGCTGCTCATGCCGGGCCTGCTGTCGCAGTTGCTGGCCGAGGGGGACAGCGCCGATCCGCTGTCGCCGAAAGAACCGCAGTTACCGGCGAAAGCGAAGCGCGTCATCTTCATTTTCTCGAACGGCGGCGTGTCGCACATGGACACGTTCGATCATAAGCCCGAGTTGTTCAAAGCCGACGGCAAGAAGACCGGCATTGGCGGCGGCCTGTCGAACCAGCAACGCGTTCTGCTGAAGCCGCTGTGGGAATTTCGACCGGGTGGACAATGCGGCACGCTGGTCAGTGATCTGTTTCCGCACCTGCGCGAATGCATGGATGACGTGTGCCTGATCAAGTCCATGAACTCGAACGACAACGAACACTACAACGCGACGCTGGGCATGCACACCGGGTCGTTCTTTTTTTCTCGGCCCAGCATCGGCTCCTGGATCAGTTACGGCCTGGGAACCGTCAACCGCAATCTCCCGTCGTTCATGGTCCTGGCGGCGCAACTGCCGTATGCCGGGACTCAGGTGTACGCCAATGATTTCCTGCCGGCCTATCATCAGGGCGTGCGCGTCATTCCCGGCAAAGAACCGATTGTCGATCTGGAGCGCCGGACGCCCCAGGAAAAAGTGCAGCAATTGGAACTGGGGCTCGCTGCCGCGTTGAACGCGCGCCACTTGCAGCAACGGGGCCACGATCAGGAACTGGCCGCCCGGATTCGCACGTTTGAAACCGCCTTCCACATGCAGACCGAAGCCCGCGAGGCGTTTGACGTCACGCAGGAGACGCAAGATACGCAAGCTCTGTATGGGCTGAACGAGAAAACGACCGAGACTTTCGGGTGGAAATGTCTGGTGGCGCGCCGGCTCGCCGAACGTGGCGTGAGGTTTATCGAACTGATCGACGGCAGTTCCAGCCACAACTGGGATCAGCACGGCAACATGGCCGAACATGCCGACCACGCCAAGGTTATCGATCGACCCGTCGCCGCCCTGCTGAAAGATCTCAAACGCAGCGGCATGCTGCAGGACACGCTGCTGGTCTGGACGACGGAATTCGGGCGAACGCCCGGAGTCGATGGCGACAAAGGGCGCGGGCATCACAGTGCGTGCTTTTCGTCATGGATGGCGGGGGGCGGAGTCAAGCCGGGAATCAGCTATGGCAGTACCGATGAATTCGGAGCCACCGTCGCCGAAAAGCGGGTCCACGTCCACGACTTTCATGCGACCATTCTGCATCTGATGGGCATTGACCACACGCGGTTGACGTATCGGCACGCTGGGCGTGATTTCCGCCTGACCGATGTGCATGGCCAGGTCGTACACGACATCCTGAGTTGATGTCTGTGCTCTACGACAATTCGAGGTGCGCACCGGCGTGTGCGACGGAATCCACAGGAGTGCGGTGTGAGATACGCAAGCCATTTCGTTTTGTTACTGGCGACCAGTTTCGCGCCGGTTATCTCCACATTTTTCGCTGAACCTCTTACCCGCCCGATCCACTTGGGTTGTGTCGACCCCGGGGAGTCCTCAGTTGGGACCGATCTGCCGGGGAGAGTCGTCCATTCCTGGCTCGCCAACTCGTTCAGCAGGGACAAGGGGCACCATTCCGTGCCTGTCAACATCAGCGGCATGGCCGTGACGGCGGACGGGACCGTCTTCACATCCGGCGTCGCCGAGGGCTACGGCGGGGTCGCCTCGTACAAAGACGGTCAGTTCGTCACGAAATACGACTATGAAAGCGGATTCGGGAGCAGCTCCTCCGCAGTCGCGGTGGATGACAGATACGTTTACATCGCGACCGAGGTCGGCCTTTTTCGCACACGCCAGGGGGACGAGGCCTACAACCGCACACCGATCACCGGCGGCAATCTTCACGGGCTGGCCCTGCGGGACGGAGAACTCTATCTGAGCGATCACATCGGCAAGATCCGCGTTTTGGCGACGGCAACGATGAAAGAGGTCCGTTCTTTTACTGCACCGAATCCGGGACCGGTTGCTGTTGGTCCGGACGGGCGAGTTTGGGTCATTCAAGGCAGGCGGGGCGAGGAAGCGTTTGACAGCGGTGGCCTCAAGGTGATCTCCTTCACCAAGGACGGTAAGCCTGGACCCGAGATCGTGGATTTCGAGAACCCCTGCGCAATCGCGGTGGATCCCAAGGGCCGTCTCGTAGTGGGTGGTTTGAATCCGCACTGCCAGGTATGGACCTACGATGTCTCGGAGACTCCCAAGAAGGTAGGCACCTTCGGCACGGACGGGGGCATTTTTTCGGGCGAGCCGGGAAAATACCAACCCCAGAAGTTCCACTGGATCCGCGGCCTTGGGTTCGACGGTGCTGGCAATATTTACGTCGCCAGCGTTTTTGGCTCTTGGTACAATTCGTTAATCGAGGCCTACTCCCCTTCGGCCCAACGGCTGTGGAGCGTTTACGGACTCGGCAACTGGCTAGACACGGCCTGCATGGACCCGGCCGACGAGAACATCGTCTACACCAAGGAAAACGTCTATGCCATGGACTGGAGCCAACCCCCCGGTCGTGAGCAGGCGCTGGCCGGACTCACCGTTGATCGCTTCAAATACCCGCGTGACAATCGCGTGGTCGATGGCCACGGACCCAGCCACCGGCTGATTAACGGCGTGCGGCGGATCAGTGGCAAGCTCTTCCTCTACTGCGGTTTCCAGGGCACCGGAAACTTGGAGATCTACAAGTTCGGCGCGAAGGGTTGTGTCGCCGCGCCCTGCGGGTATGTGGCCGGGGCCTCTCCCTGGCGTCCGGGAAACGGCAAGCGTTGGCCGGAGGATGCCGAAACTTTCATATGGACCGATGGCAACGGCGACGGTGCCCCTGACCCCGCGGAGTTCGCATCCGTGGAACGTAAGCCCCGTTGGGGTTTCATGCACCTGGACGCCGCCGCAGGCATCTGGCAATGCTCGGGAGACGAGACGATCTTCCATCTTCCGTGCGAAGGGCTCGACCCGCGCGGCAATCCCGTCTATCGGCATGCATCCGAAGTCTGCTACAAAAATCCGCCGGAGTTCACCGGCGACCGGCTTCGACGGCTGTTTTACGTTCCCAGCGATGACGTCATGATCGCCGGTGGTTCTCCGGGCACCGACGAAAATGCCTGTAACTTACTGATCTGCTTTGACCATTGGTCCGACTTGGAGCTAAGAACCAAGCGCTGGTCGATCAATCTGCCGCTGAATGATAAGTCCTACACGCCCGACACAGGTTACGGCGGCGGGGCGCCTCTGGCGATGCAAGCCTGTGGCAAATACCTGTTTGTCGCGTACGGCTACGGCCTGATTCGTGTCCACCGAATGAACAACGGCGGGTACGTCGGTACGCTTCGGCCGGACATTAATGGTTTCAAAGGGAGCGGCGGTTGCGTCGACTCCGACAACGCTTTAAACGTCGCCCTGCGAAAGGGTGGCGAGTACGTCCTCTTCTTGGAAAATGCCGGTTTGAATCACGTCATGATGTTCCGGTGGACTCCGCCCGACGCGAGCGACTGACCGACATGCGCGTCCCGCGGCTCGATTACATGGTTGAGCAGTTCCAGACTCTCGGCGAGTATTGCCAGGGAGACCAGAAGGGGGACGGCTATTGGGACGGCACGTTTCTGCACGCCTGGTTGCCGTGAATTTTCTCGGAGGTTTCGTTGCGCGACGTGAGAGATGGGCCAGTCCTGCACGCCACGACGTTCACTCACCAGAACGAAATCCGGGTCAAAGAGTTCACGCTCAATGGGCTCTTGAATCCGAGGGCTTACGGACGTAGCGAATGAGCCCTCACTGCGTACCCTATTGACTCGGGTTCGCGCTCGCCGTCGATGTCCGCCCGTAATTTTCGGATCTTAAAGTGAGCACGCTCATTTTTCTCTTGACAAAGTCCAGCGTCAGGCACACAATATGAGCATGCTCACAAACAAATGATCGAGGACGGAAACGACACATGCGCGTCACTTCGGAAACCAAAACCGCCACTCGGCAACGCATCCTGGATGTGGCCCAGGAGCGATTCGCCGAGCTGGGCTTCGAGGCGACGACCACGCGCGACATCGCCAGCGCGGCTAAGATCGCCGTCGGGACGCTGTTCAACTATTTCCCTACGAAAGAGGCAATTGTTGAATGCCTGGTGACGGAAGCATGTGCAGGAGTCGCCGACAAATTCCCCCGGACTGCAATTGCGGGTGAACAGCGATCGCTCGAAGAAGAACTGTTCGCGCACATCGCCGCGGTGATGCGCAAGCTCAATCCGTTCCGGAAATACTTGTTGCCTGTCCTCGAAACAAGCTTCTCTCCCCTGGCGGCAGGCCGGGACGACGGAGCGGGCTCGATGCGCATCGTCCATCTGGAAACCGTTACGCAGATCGGCGCCCGGCACGGTTGCGAGAGGGCGCTCTCGACCGTGGCTTTGCAATTGTACTGGACCCTGTTTACAGGCGTGCTGGCCTTTTGGGCGAACGACCGCTCGCCTCGCCAGGAAGACACGCTGGCCCTGCTCGACCAATCGCTGGCGATGTTCGTCGGCTGGTTGACCGTCCAAAAAGATTCCGACAGTAATCTCACTAAGGAGTAAGCTCATGGCGACAATTTCCGAACTCATCCGCGCCCTTCCCGAACCGGCTGACGACACGGCAATGGAAGGCGCTGCGTGCCCGCAGGATCTCATGGCGAAGTGGTCTCTGCGCCCGGTTCCCGTGGGCAGGTTCAGCCGTCTGCGCGTGCTGGGAACGCTCCAGGCCAAAATCGGCGCAGCCTATTTATTCCATTGGTTGCGGGGGTGGTTCAGAAACGCGGACGAGAACAAACGCCTGCTGGCAGAGACGCACTGGCGCACGGCAGTCCGAATTCTCGACACGATGAGTTATCTGCGCGGGGCGGTGATGAAGGTCGGCCAGATGCTGGCAACATTTCCCGACATCACGCCACGCGAGTTCGTCGAAACGCTCGACCAACTCTATTTTCGTGCGCCGCCCATGCACTGGTCGCTCATTGAGGAGTTGGTGTTCCGGGAACTTGGCGATGATCCCGACAAGCTTTTCGGATCGTTCGAGAAGCAAGCGTTTGCCGCCGCGTCGCTGGGACAGGTGCATCGGGCGACTTTGAAGTCGGGCCAACCGGTCGTGGTCAAGATTCAGTACCCGGGTATTGCCCGGACGATTCGCCAGGACATTCGGAATCTCCTGTTGTTTCTGACGCCTGCGCGACTGAGCCGGGACTGGGACAGCACGAAGGACCAACTCGACGATTTGCGCACCCGTCTGGAACAGGAAACCGACTACGAGCAAGAGGCGGCCATGCTCACGAAAGTGCGAGCTCTGTTCCG
This sequence comes from Planctomycetota bacterium, assembly GCA_018242565.1. GTDB lineage: Bacteria > Planctomycetota > Planctomycetia > Planctomycetales > Planctomycetaceae > JACQFH01. The sequence continues at coordinate 8,169 of JAFEBR010000105.1, forward strand.
TGAGGACGACGGCGTCGTCGTGCCGCGCGTCATTCCCGAATTTACGACCGCCCGTCTGCTGACCATGGAACGTGTCGACGGGGTGCATCTCGATCAGTTTTTGGCCAACCAGCCATCACAGGAAGTTCGCAACGCTTACGCGTGCAAGATGGTGCGGGCGTGGTATCGGATGATGTACGCCGGGCGCGTCATCAATTGCGATGTGCATCCCGGCAATTATTTATTCCTGGACGACGGCCGATTGGGCCTGATCGACTTCGGGTTCATGCTTAAGCTGGATGAACCACTTTGGTCGCTCATGGAAAGCATCGATCGGGCGATCACCACGGGTCGACTCGAAGACCGCGTCGCCGCTCTCAAGGAATGGTCTTGGATCAGCGACGATCCTGCGGACCAGGATCGCTTGCGGCTCAGCGAACAGTTAGCCGAATGCCAATGGCGGGCGCGGTCGCTGGCGACGGAATTCGATTTCGGCGATGAAGCCGATTTTCGCCGTGGCGTTGATCTGTTCTTCGAGATGGTGCGGAAGCGCTACTCGCGCTCCCGCGCGTGTACGCCGACGATCTCCCGCCAATACTACGGTTGGCGTTCCCTGTTGTACCAGCTTCGCGCCAAGATCAACCTCACGCCGATCGCCGAGGAAGAGATCAAAGCGACCGGCTGGGACCGGAGCGAATACGTTCGCGACCGCCTCTGAAAGGTAGAAGACACAGCTCGAATAGTAGCGGGCGCTTCCCTTTTCACCAACGATCCGAGCCTCGCCGGTCGACTCCCATCGCGATTCTGATTTCCGCTTGACACTCCGGCAATCGCGTGCGGATATCAGCTGCATGAACACAGGCAAGGGGCGGAACCTGGCAGAGATTAAGTCGCAGGGGGCGGGCAAGTCAGGCCACGGCAAACCTCGGAAGTGGGCTGGCAAACCCAAGTCGGCGCCAAAATCAGGCACAAAGGCCGTTCCGATTTCGGCACCACAGCGCCCGGCCCGAAAGGTCGGTTCTGAGCGCACCGCAGGCGTGCCCCCCACATTGTCGCCGAGGCACTGGGCTCCGTCGGCCCGCAAGAGATCCGGCCCATCCACCCCGGCGAACGGCCCGTGTCAGCTGGCTGGACAATCGGTCTTCCGGTCAGCAGACGGCCCACGCCGTCATGGGCCAACCACCGGCTCGCCCGGCCAACACCTACGCCGCAGGCGTTACGCAGCGCAGCCCGGGGTTGCCGACCTTACGTCTGGCGACATTCCCCACGCCATCCGTACGAATCGCCCCATGCACCCAACTCTGAAAGAGTGGCATTCCCCAGCCCAGCGTCGGACGCGCAGGGGACTACGCTGGGTGACGTGCCCCCCCTTCCCTCACCGAAGCTTGACAGGCTTCCACCAGCGCGGAGGACATTTTTGGCGGTAGTCCATGCTCAACGCATCAGCGCGGTTTTCCGAACTGCCGCCGGGCCTCCTCGATCTCCTATTCCGGCAGATCTTCGTTCTGCACTCGTGTCGGGCCAGAAACGCTGCAAAACGCGAGACTAATTCAAGGAGCGAACAGGTTCTCAACTTGCTGGTCGGACAGGGCGTGTTTCCAGATTCGGACGTCATCGATCACCCCATCCATGAACTCATCGGTACCGGTGTTGCCGATCGTCATCGTCTGACCTCGTCGCATCAGCCGGGGTTCCCCTGTGAACGCGATTGTCTTCTTGCGATCGCCATTCAGATAGAGCCGGCATTCCTTTTGTTCGTTGTCGATGACAAACGTGATCAGATACCAGCGCTGCGTTGCGAGGTCTCCCCCTTCCCCGTTGGTCCCGACGTCATCTTTGTAGAAGTTGATCTTCGTGTCGATCCAGCGAGTGCCGTCACCAATATCGCCGTGAACTTTGTCGGCATTCACTTTCATATCGAAATTGAATTCGCCCCCCGACCGCGTGCCGAGGATTCCTGAGAATGTCGGCTCCTTCGTCAGCCAAACCCAGGCCGACACGGTGAACGTGGCGATCTCGAAGTCGGGCGAATGCGGAATGCTGACGTAGTCCCCCTTCGAGCGGTCGAACAGCCGCGCCTTGCCGAGTTTTCCTTCGTGCAACACCGCACCGTGAATTGTGCCGTGATGAGCACCGGCACTGTCGCGGGCCTCGCGACCTTCGTCATCGAGTTTCCAGTGCGCAATCGGATCAGGTGCATTCGCGTTCGGACCTGATTCCAAATCCACAGCGTTCACTGCGAACAACAGGGCAACCATCTGGCACAAAATCGAACACGTTCGGAGAATCATGAACAGCATCCTGACTAACAAACTCTGACTTTTTACACGTGGGTCACATCACATGCCGGTTAACAAAGTCATCGTAACAACCACCTGAGCCGCCTGACCAGACGTGCCATCTGCTGCTGGGCCGCCCCAACGAAATCTCTTGGCTAACCGAGCGCACCCATGCTCACGCAGGAGTTGATCGCGGCGCTCGCTGCCCAGCAGGACCAGAGTCTCCCCTGTGGCAAGACACTCAACACCCACGGTCCGACGCCGGCGGCAACCAACGCCCCACGTTCGCCAACGTGGGGCGTTTTTTCGTTGGCGTCCAGCCCCAGCCACCCCAACTTAACATTCGGCGGTTGCGCCGCGTTGCCAACTACAACTCGTTGTCGCCAAGGGCCTGGACACGCCCCGACCGCACGGCGGCCACAAGTGCCGCGTGGTCGCGTTCCGTCTGATCGCCGTAGGCTTCGGCGAAATCGGCCAGCGCGGCAGCGAACAGATCGGACTTGCCGATGTAGCCAGCGATTTTGGCGATGTCCCCGCTCCGGGCGTGCGCGCGAGCCAGCAGCGCTCCGCAGAACCAGCTCCAATACTCGAACGATTCGCCAGCGAGAAATTCGACCGGCATGGATGCCTTCAGGTTCTTCATTTGCCGCACGAAGTAATGCCGGCCGTCGATGGTCGTGTAGCCCAGCAAGGGATCGCCGAGTGATTGCAAGACGCGCTGTGTCCCGATGACTCGACGGCCTTCGTGGTCGACGCGCAATTTAACGGCGGGCAAGTACGGCGCGTGAGCGGGCGCGACCGCCTCTTTGACTTGCAAAAACAGCGGGTCCTCGTCGCCGTTGCCGAACAACAGCACCAGGTACGCACGCAACCCGACGCTCCCCACGCCCACCACGCGATGACACACATCGGCAACCGAGTAGCGATGCAGCATGATTCGATATTCCGGCGGCAGCGTCTCGGCGTAGTCGATCAGTGATGCGATCACCTTTTTCCGGGTGTCCTGGTCGATTCTCGTCAGGATCGGCGGGTCTTCGACGAAGCGCCAGGCACCGTCGGCCTGCCGCCGAGCGACCTTCTCGAGCAATGTGTGATTGTGCGTTCGCCGCGCTTTGGTCAGCACCTTTTTGACGATCGCTCGAAACTTGTTGTCCACATGAACGCCAACCGCTTTGATGGTCGCTTCATTCCGATCCAGATCCGCGTAAGCAAACAGCGACCAGGTTTCCAGGATCCCGACGTTCATCAGTCGCCTCGCAATCGCCACATACCCGCGGACGCAGCGCATGACGGCCGCCTGCCGTTCGTCGGCATCACGTCCGTTCTCGCGGCCGGCTACATTCACACTGGCGACGAGTCGCTTCAAATCCCACTCCCACGGGCCGACGGTCGCCTCGTCGAAGTCGTTGATGTCGATGACGACATCCCGCTGCGGCGTGCCATACAGCCCGAAGTTGTTGATGTGCGCGTCGCCGTCGATCACCACCTGCTTGCCACTGATCGGCGTGCGCGCCAAGTCCCCCGCCATGACCGCACAGGCCCCGCGCAAGAAGGCAAACGGCGACTGGGCCATGCGTCCCATGCGGATCGGAATGAAGTTCTCTTCACGGCCCGCATTGCTGGCCAGCACGGTCGCCACCGGGTCCGCCCGATCGGGCGCCGGCTTCCAGACAGAATGCGACTGGCGCGAGGCCTTGTCCCGCAGGGCCTGGCCCTGTTCGTACCGAGTCTGCCACGAATCCAAGGCCCGCACCGGACAAAACGGAGCCGTCGTCTGCCAGAACTCCCGAAATTCTTTCATACCCTGAAGCAACGCGTTTGAGTCCGCGGTTTGATCAGTAATTTCGGTCGCAGCCGTCGATTCTGCGGATGATTTCTCGGCCATTCAATTCTCCCTGGTGTTTTTCAGCGAAGCGGTGGCTTTCGGCAGCGGCGTGTTCCGCAATGGGCCACGACCGACAGACGCTGGCAGCGGGGCGGTCCGTAACGGCATTCCGCAGTTTTCTGCGAAAGCTCGGGCCATATTAGCCGATCAGGGCGGGTGAATACCATGTGGTCGCTGGCTCCGCGTGCCTTGGGCGTCACGGTCACTGCCGAGCGGCCACCAACGCCCCGCTGTTCGCAAGTGCGGGCGTTTTGTCGCTGGGGGAGCGTGGTGATCCATCGCGCCACAACGCCTGCCCCACAGATTCCACTCTGAAAGAGTGGCATTCCCCAGCCCAGGATCGGCCGCGCAGCGGACGACCCCGGGTTGCGTCCCCTCCCACAAAACCCGAAGCCTGCAGGGCTTCCACCAATGCGCGGAACACGTTTGGCGGTCTCCCATGCTCAACGCACGATCGCGGTTTTCCGGACCTTCGAGTGCCGTCACCTGCTGACACCCCCGACGATGCTCGGCTTCCCCCTTTTCGGACACGTGCTAAAATGCACACGACGCTGAGAGACGCCCCGAATCCGCTCGCGCGGCAGTTCGTAGATCTTGTTCCGGCAAGAGGAGCACAAATGACATCGGTCACCATCGCAGAAGCTCAGTCCAAACTGCGGGAGATCATTCAACACCTGTTGCCAGGTGAGGAAATCACGATTACCGATCAGGGGCAACCGTTGGCACAAGTGAAGAGAGCCGAACTCTCGACGAAACCGCGTCTGCGTCCTCCTCCAGGACTCGGTAAAGGCCTGCTGACAATCGTTTCGGAAGACGATGAACACCTTCAGGACTTCCAGGAATACATGCCTTGAAGCTGTTGCTCGACACGCATGCCTTGTACTGGTACGTGGAAGGGGATCCGAAGTTAAGCACGGCCGCACAAGCCGTGATCCAAGACATGACAGCCGTCATCGGCCAACCCCGGTCGCCAAGGCCAATACCTACGCCGCAGGCGTTACGCAGCACAGCCCGGGGTTGCCGACCTTACGTCGGCTACCCCGGGAATTCGCCCCCATCCCGCGTCTCAATCCTGTAAGGATTGTGCAGACCTCTCTCAGTTTTGGCAAACGGCCCGCTGCCGCGGTAAGTCGTAAAATAGACGCTTCGCAGAAAGCAGCGGGTCTCTGCATGCGCTCGACGAGATCGCCAGAGGGTTGGAGCGGCAATTGGACAGATTGAACGAGGCGTCGCCTGAGAAGCGTTGAGCAGGTCGGGTGTTTGGACATTTTTACTCCAGAGCATTCATACGAGTTCTTGCCGATTTTTTTGCTCATTGTTACTCTCAATTTGCAAACGCCAAACCGTGATTGATGGCGATGCCCACTGGGGCTAGAGACATAAGAACCCATGGCAATACCTA
>JAFEBR010001059.1 GCA_018242565.1 Planctomycetota bacterium
GAGCAGCAATTCCCGCGCCGCGAATACCGACCCGTCCGAATTGCCAGACACCACCGGTGCTGCCAGGGGCCCCAGGCCCTGCAGAATATCATCGACGTGCCGCACGAGCGTCGCCCCGTCGCGAATAATATCGTGACAGCCTTCGCTGGCGAGACTGTCGATTCGGCCGGGCACGGCAAACACATCGCGCCCTTGTTCGAGGGCATGCCGGACCGTATGCAGAGCGCCACTGTTGCGGTTGGCTTCGACGACGACCACGCCCAGCGACATTCCCGAAATAATGCGATTGCGCTGCGGAAACAGCCCGGGCAAAGCCGTCGTGTCGAGCGACACTTCGGAAACGACAGCCCCCTGCCGGGCCACGGAGACGGCCAGATCCTGATGTTCTGGCGGATAAATGCGGGCCAGGCCCGTTCCCAAAACGGCGATCGTGCGACCGCCTGCGTTGAGGGCCCCCCGATGGGCCGCGGCATCGATTCCCCGTGCCAGGCCGCTGATGACCGTCACGCCAGCCCGGGCCAGTCCACCCGCCAGTCGTTCGGCCTGCTGCCGACCATAAACGGTGCAGCGCCGTGATCCCACGATGGCGACGGCGAGCGCATCGCGTTGCTCCAGACTTCCCTGACAGTACAGCACCCCCGGCGGATCGGGGATGCGATTTAACGCCGGCGGATATGTGGGATGCCCTTGTTGGTAGACACTGATTCCCAGTTTCTGACAGCGTTCCAGTTCCTGCTCAGCTTGCCGGGAGTGGGCGGCGGCGACAATGGATGCGGCCGTCTTCGGACCAATCCCGTCCAACTCGCGCAATTCGTCGGGTGTGGCCTGAAACACCGCGGCAGGATTCTCAAATCGTTCGAGCAACACCTGCCGGGTGCGCGGCCCCACACCATCGACCAGTGCCAGTCGCAAGGCCTCAAGCAGTGCTGGATCTGTTTCGGCGAACATGGGTGTGATTGTACACTACTCACTCTAAAATTGCACGTCTCGACGACGAGCGACCGCCCCCCGATCCGCCGCCCCCCCAGTCATGCGTTCTCAAGCCAGTGGAGATGCCCGAGATCGTGGTCTGCCCCCACTTCACGGAGAGCCTGTGTCACGGGTACCCATTGTCCAGGTGCGGACTCTTTGTCAGAGCGAGACAGACGGGTATGATCGGCGTCGTCCGTCGATCTCATTTTCTGCAGGTGCCCCCATTTCTGATTCTGAACTTTGTATTCCAGATATTTTGTCGGTCCACGATGCCTGGATGCGACTGGCGTTAGAAGAAGCCCGACGTGCCTTTGACGAAGCCGAGGTACCAGTCGGCGCGATCATCGTCCATGAGCAACGTGTCATCGCCGCCGCTCACAATCAGCGAGAAACGCTCAACGATCCGACGGCACATGCCGAGATGCTGGCAATCACCCAGGCCGCCGAGGCTCTGGGCGCCTGGCGGTTACTCGACTGCACCCTGTATGTCACCCTCGAACCGTGCCCGATGTGCGCCGGGGCCATCGTGCAGGCCCGCGTGCCGACCGTGGTCTACGGCACGACCGACCCCAAAGCGGGAGCCTGCCATACTCTCTATCAGATCACGGAAGACCCGCGATTGAATCATCGGTCGAGCGTCCTCGGCGGTGTCCTGGCCGACGAGTGCCGAGCGATCCTGCAGGAGTTCTTCGCCGAACGTCGCGCTATGGGAAAAAAGTAAGCCACCCAACCGACCCAAATGTGATCAACCCGACAGAGACGGCCCCTGTCGGGTTGAGTCCAACCTCTGGCAGCGTCGTGACGACACCAACGGAAACTTACCGCGAAAAGTTCAACCCTTGGTCCTCGGGCGGTCCACCGACCATTTTGAAATTGAATTGACGATCTCCCTTGAAGGTCACGACACCCGGTAACGCCCCTCCCGTGGCGCGTTGCAGCATCAGCACGGGACCATCGACAGTGTACGTCCCCTGGAATTCGTCTCCCTTCTGATTCGGCGCCGAGAATTTCCACGAGAACTTGCCGTCGTCACTCAATTTGAGTGAAAACTTCGAACCATCGGGACGCTCCGCACTCCAGACGCCGGGCAACTGATCTTTGTCGATGGCCGGAGGCTCGGGCTCCTGGCCTTCCGGAGTCTCGGGAGGTTGCGGCGTCACCCCTGCATCCGGCGGTTCTGCAGGCTGCGCGGGCTGAGCCGGCGGCCCCTGCACCATTTTCAATAATTCCCCTGCCAGCCGATCCTGGGGTTCGAGCTGCACCACAATCGCCAACTGCCCGGCCGATGCCTCTTTGTGATTGCAGATCATGTAGTGATACGCCAGCAGGAAATGCCCGGCGGCGTTGCGGGGATGCGTCGAGACATAATCTTCCAGCCCTCGCAGCTGCTCTGTGTACTGGGCAGGATCGGCATAAAGACCGCTCATGGTCGTCCAGTCCCAACCCGGCCCCACAGCCAGCAGAGAATGGATGACTCCTGCCGCCTGCTGGTAATCGCGCAAGGCGAACAGCGTCAGCGCCCGGAATTCGTGGTACACCGCGTCGGTCTTATTCTCAGTGATCGCGGCATCGACGGCACGCAGCGCGGCGTCGTAATCCCCCGCGCGAAATGCCCCCCGGGCGGCCTCAAAATTGGCATTCTCGGGAACCGGGTCCGGGTCGGGAAGATCGTCCCCATTCGGATTCGCCGCGAGCGAAACGGGCCCCGGATCAACCGCGACCGGATTGGAATAGTTGTAAACCACCACCGTCGTGGGTGACACCACGTAATACGGGTTGTAGTAAGGATAGTAACCGCAGGAGTAAACGGTGGTCCCTAAGCCCCAGGCACCAAACCCCCAACCCAACGGACGGCCCCAGTAACCATACGGCCCCCAGTGGTAATGATTTCCGTACCCCCAGCCACCATACCCCCAACCGACGCCGAAACCACCGCCTCCCCAGCCGAAACCGAACCCATAGGCCGGCCCGAGTCCCCAGCCCCAACCCCAGCCATGTCCACTCCAGGGGCCGTGGTAAAACGAGTGATGGAAATAGGCCGGATGATAATACGGGCTGGCCAGATGCGCGTGGTAATTGCCGAAGTGGGCGACACCCAGATGCGAGACGTGCACTCCCGGATTGCGGGAAAAACCGGCATTATGAAACCCGGGATTCATATGGTTCCCGGGGTGGAATCCTCCACGGAATTGGGCCCCCGTGTGCATTCCGGTCGGCCCGGCGTGAAAATTCGCCTGTCCGTGATTGACATGAGCCGGACTACCGTGCCCCGAATAGCCGTGTGTCGCGTTGTTCGGGAAGTTGTTCGGTCCGTGTGAATTCGGCTGGTTACCATGCCCGACCGTGTTGTGCTGCCCGTGAAACGCATCCGGATGCAATTGTGGCGTCGGGCTGCCGACTTTCGCATTCGGAGTCCGATTGGGGACATGATTGGCCGTCCCCGCAGCTTTTCCAGTCGCACCCGTCGTCACGCGACCGACATTCGTATGCTGCGGAGTTGTCGAGATTCCGGGACTGAACGACGGTGTATGCGAACCAATGCCATTGTGCAGTGTGGCACTACTTCCCCCGGCGGAAGAATGCTGGGCTCCGCTCGACATCGCGGGCATAGTGCGAACCGCAGTGGATGCTCGCGGCATCGAACTGCCTCCCCCACCGCCACTCGGCATGCGCGGCGCCGCCGAGCCACCCCCCCCGGACGGTGCGCCACCGCCGCTGGGACGCCCGCCACCGCCACCACCACTGCTGCCGCCGTGGAACCCACCACCACCGCTGCTACTGCGGCCGGAACTGCTGCTACTGCTGCCGCCGCCGCCAGCCCTGGGCGCGGCATCAACCAGGACGGCTCCCACCCCCCCCATCACCAGAGCCACACCCACCACCCAGGAAGTTGATTTGCGAATCGACATGGGGAAACTCCGCCACAGAAACAAGAGGGAATGGTTCCAAGCCAAATACACGACACGCCGAACACCAGAGGGCCGCAATGACGATCAGCAAATCGCACGCACACTCGATCAGCGCTGCGGTCGCGGAGTCGGCAACGGGGGTTTACGCACGACCGTCACCGCCTCGAGATCAGGAATTCGCTCACCCGCAATGACTCGGTCGACCGCTGACCAGGTCATCCGGTGGTCATCGAGACGGGTATACACGTTGCTGCCCGAGGCCATGCGCCCGTCGGCTGTGGCTCCCACGGCCTGCAGAATCCAACTGTCACCGTCGCGATGGAAATGCCCTTCCGCGAAACCACCATTGGAATCGAAGACCCACGACTTCAGTCGCCCCGTCAGCGGATCGTAACCGATCCGCTGCGTTCCGGTGATCGTTTTATGACCAGCCAGATGGACTTCAAAATCCCGAATCAGGTAGTTACCGCCGTCGTCCCAGCGACACTGGAAATGCACATGTGAATCAGCCGCTTCGTCAATCCAGTCGCCAATCAGCCAGGCCAACTCGTTAACATGGTCGTGATGCGACAGGGGATCCGACGCTTCCACCTCGCGCAGGCTGGCAATCAGCCATTTCGTTCCCTCGGCGACACAGATGCCGTGGCAGTCGCCGTCGACCGGATTCGCCGTGGGGTTGCGGGTGTAGCGACTGCGGGCATCGACGGCGATCACCCCCGGGGCAATCACGCGGGTCGATTGCACCTGCAGTTCAATTCGAGCCTCGGGGTTAGCTTGAAACACGTCGACGAAATCTGTGGCGATCGCCTCGCGCCCCTGGTAGACATGCCCGGATTCGTCAATGAATTCTCCGGTAGCCGTGAACCGGGCGGCGAACCCCTGGGAGTCGTGCTTGCCAAAGTGTTCAGCCAGCCCCAACAGGGCCGCCGCGGCGGCTTCTTCAGCAGCGGTTCGTTTCGAAACCGCCGCCGGAGCCTCGGGAGAGGCCGGGGCGCCACCCGCAGTGGCTTTCGCCGGCGGAGCCGTTTTGTTTGCCGAAGGCGCGGGCTTAACCGTGCCCGGCCGCGATGCCTGCCCCTGCGCCAGGGCGTTCCAGACGCCCGCCAACACCAGAATCGCACTGCCCGTCCACAACAATCCCTTCATGGCGTCGCACTTCCTTTCAGTGGTCGTACAGTCCGGTTGTGCACCAGGACCAGCCTGGCCGCAGTGGAACAGTGAGTGAATTCATGTCCCCCCACCGTGCGGCCCGGGCAGCACCCAGGATTTATTCTCACAGCGACAACCGGATTGGCAACAAATCTGACGGGATTGTAATCTGCGGAAAGAGAGGCAGGCTAGGCTGGCTTGAAGTCAGCTTGTCGCAATTTGCCAGACAGCCTATAGTCCGCGGCGCTGTCAGGTGTGGGGCCCCTGTCCCTGACCTGAAATCTGGGAATTGTTGCCACCAATTCAAAGTTTAACGGCCGTTCACACCGGAGAATGCCATGCTGAAAATTCGCACGGGCCTGGTTTCTGTCCTGCTGCTGACCTGCCTGGTACTTTCTGGCGGGCCCGAGCGCGTGACCGCCCAGGACGAAGATTCCGACGACGCGACTCCCGCCGAGGTCTCACAACTCGAAGCCATTGGCGGGCTGTCGATGGTCACGGCACGCAACACGTATCTGCTGATCGGCGTCACGGCGGACGCTTACGCGAAAAAGGCGTATAAGGCCGACCGCGTGCAGTCGATCATGAAATCGGTGATTCCCCAACTCGATGCCGTGAGCAGTCAACTGCGCAAACTGCAGGACTCAGATTTGAGCGAAGCCAACGACGATTTCATCACCGGTATTGTGGGTGTCTACTCACGGCTGAAACGACAGGCCCGGGCACTCAGTAAATACGTCGCCAAGCCCGACGAAGCGACGCTGAAGGACTATGAACAGGCCCGCACCTCGGCATTAGCCGCGCTCGAAAAACTCACCGGCGAAAACCAGGACGAGAAACTCGGCGACCTGCCCACTGACGGGGCGATCAAGTAACATTGTGTGGCGGATCCGACACGAGGCCACCACACCGCCCGCTGCAGCACATCGCCTGCGTCAACAAAACAGCCCGATGGAGACATCTCCACCGGGCTGTGTCAAACACCGGAACCGTTCGATTTAGACGGTCTTGGTCAGACCAGGCACGGCGATCGCGTAAGAGCCATCTTCTCGCGGCAGAACCGGGGGCGCCGTCTTGAAGTTGTACTCTTTGGGCTGCAGGCTGATGTTCGAATTCAGCGCGGCTTCCCATTCAATCATCTGGCCAGAGTAGGTACACATCCGGCCGAGAATCGAGGTCATCGAGCTGAGCGCGCCGAACTCGGCTTCGTTGATCGGCTTGCCGGCACGAATGCTGGCCTGCAGATCGTCATGCTCGACCTGGTAGGGATTGCCACCCCGACCGCGGAAGCGCCAATCTTCCGCTCCCTTGATATGACCGGCAGAAATGTCGGCGTGTCCTTTTTCACCCTGCACGTGCTCAGAGACACTGCTCCAGCAACCTTCGATATGCCGGCACTGGCTGAACATCCGCGAGCCGTCGGCATATTCGAATTCGACAAAGTGATGATCGTAAATCTCGCCCGCCTTGTTGCTGACGCGAACCTGGCGTCCCCCCTGCCCCTGGGCACGAACGGGGTAGGCGTCTTTGACCCAGTTGATCACGTCGAGGTTGTGAATGTGCTGTTCACAAATGTGATCACCCGAAAGCCAGTTGAAGTAGTACCAGTTCCAGACCTGGTATTCGAACTCCGACATGCCGGGCTTGCGATCGCGGGTCCAGACTCCGCCGCCGTTCCAATAGGCACGGGCGGTGTGGATCTTGCCGATCGCGCCGTCTTTCAACCGCTTGATCGTTTCGATGTACTTCGCTTCGTGGTGCCGTTGCAAGCCCACGCCCACGCCCAGGTTCTTCTTCTTGGCTTCAGCCGCGGCGGCCAGCACCTGTCGCACGCCCGGTGCATCAACAGCGACCGGCTTTTCCATGAAGACGTGCTTGCCCGCCTTGACGGCGGCTTCGAAGTGCACCGGACGGAATCCCGGAGGAGTCGCCAGGATCACCAGATCCACACCCGAGTCGATGACCTTCTGGTAGGCGTCGAGGCCCACGAACTTGCGGTCGTCGGTCACGGCGAACCGGTCGGGCTTTTCTCCCAGCGCGTTCTTGATCTTGTTCGCACTGTCATTGAGCTGCCAGTCGAATGCGTCACCCATGGCAACCAGCTTGGTCGCGCCGGGAGCCGAGCAGGCCTGCACAGCCGCTTCGCTGCCGCGACCACCGCAGCCGATCAAACCGATCTTGATGGTGTCGTCGCTGGCCGCATACGCGCCGGGCAGAGAACCCAACCCGCCGAGGACGCTCGCGCCGACTGCCGCCAGCGAAGAAGTTTTGAGAAAGTCACGACGATTCGTGGCAGCAGAATTGGTTTCCGGCTGGGTCATGGACAGGCTCCTGAACAGAGAAAAAAACGTGAAACTGAGACCCGGTACAAAGTCTCAGGGAATACGCCTCACTCCAACACATCCTCGACTCAACATTCACTCGCAGCTCTGCCACATCGCAACCCAGAGCGCCTGTAAATTGGCTGCGGTGGCGACAACAAAATCCGCTTCAACGGTCCTTGTTCGGCTCCGTCGGGGCCAGCTTGATATCTTCGGGGGTCAACGGCCGCACCACCCGGAACCCGACAAACAACGCGTCGGTGTGGTACCAACGGCTCTTCGGCAGTTGCGGATCCTGAACTTTCCATTCCGACTTCGAATATTCGCGAGCCGCGCTGCGACAAGCGGCGGCATCCGATTCCCACGAACCTCCCCGGACAACCTGCGGATACTCTTTAGTCACCAGGAAGAACGGGTTCTCGGCTTTGTGTTTCGTGTAAGCATCGGCAAAGTACTGGTCAATGCACCATTCGCAGACGTTGCCATGCATGTCGTGCAGCCCCCACGGATTGGGCTTCTTCTTCCCGACCTTGTGCGGCTTTTCGTCGGAATTTTCAAGATACCAGGCATAATCATCAATCTGCGCCGCGTCATTCCCCCACGAATACGCGGTGGTCGTGCCGGCACGGCAGGCGTATTCCCATTCGGCTTCCGTCGGCAGACGGTAGAACCGGCCAGTCTTGGCCGACAGCCATTCGCAATACGTCTTGGCCGCCAGGCCCGTCATACAGATCGCCGGTTGGCCATCGTGCCCCTTATTAAAGGTCATGTCGGTGTAGGGCTTGGTCGGCTTTGTGATCGCGTCGGCGATCTTGTCGCGGTCGGTCTCGGCGGTCTTCGTCACAGCACGACGTTTCACATCGAGACTGAAGCTGAAAATGTCGTATTCGTCCCAGGTGACTTCGCACTTGCCCATCCAGAAGGGGGCGATTTTCACTTTATGCTGCGGACCTTCGTCTTCGCCGCGATTGGCTTCCCCTTCGGGGCTCCCCATCACGAATTCCCCGCCGGGAATCGGCACCATATCGAAGGTCACGTCGGTCCCGGTCAGAACTTCGGTGTACTTTTTCATTTCGGCCGGGGACTTGGCTTCAGAATCGGCCACGGCGACCGGCGCGGCCTTGACGGGATCGGCCGACTGGGCAGGCTCGTTGAACAGGGCCCAGGTCACCGCGCAAACGGCGATCGTCCCCGCCCCCAGAAACTTAACTTGTGAAACCGCTCGCGACCGCCCTACATTACTCATCGAGTACTTTCTCCCACCGGAATCAAACATGCGGCTCTGCACCTGGATTCTCTTCAGTTTGGTTTGCAGCCAACTCGGCGGCAAGATCGCGTACGGTCAAGCGACTGATCGGCCGCTTGACCGGTTCGAATTCAACCAAATCCAGATGGGCATGCCCTTCCGGCTTGTAGTATATGCGCACGATGAGGAGTCCGCAAACGCAGCCGCCCGGGCGGCATTCGCGAGAATCAAACAATTAAACGGGGTTATGAGCGATTACGACCCCGACAGCGAACTCATGCAACTGTGCCGGACGGCCGGATCGGGGAAACCAGTCCCTGTCAGCCGTGATTTGCAGGCTGTCCTGACACGGGCCCTGGCTTTATCGAAAAAGTCCGACGGAGCCTTCGATGTCACCGTTGGACCTCTCGTCAAACTCTGGCGGAAAGCCCGTAAAACCCGCGAATTACCCCCTGCCGACGAATTGGCCGACGCGTTAAAACGGGTGGGCTACCGCCACGTCCGTCTCGATGAACAGGCGGGCACGGTCGAATTGCTGGTCCCGGGCATGCAACTCGACCTGGGAGGCATCGGCGTCGGCTATGCCGTCGATGAAGCGTTGGCCGTGCTGAAAACCCACGGAATCCGCAGTGCGCTGCTCGATGGCAGCGGAGACATCGGCGTCAGCGACGCCCCGCCCGGCACAGCAGGCTGGCGCATCGGCATCGCCCCGCTCGACCCCGAGAAAACCCCCAGTCGGTACCTGCTGCTCAAAAATGGCGCGGTGACCACTTCCGGCGACGCCTACCAGTTCGTTGAAGTGGGCGGCAAACGGTATTCGCATATCGTCGATCCGCAGACCGGCCTGGGCCTCTCGGAACGCAGCAGCGTGACTGTCATTGCGGGTAATTGCACCGATGCCGACAGCTTCACCAAGGCCGTCAGCGTGCTGGGCCCAGTCAAAGGCCTGGCACTGATCGATGCCACCCCCGGCATGGCGGCGATTGTCGTGCGAGCCCCCGCCGGCAAGCCCGTGACTCACGAATCGCAACGCATCACAGACTGGGTTTTTGAGAAACCGGCCCCGAAACCGGCGTCTCAATAATCTCCCACCGCGAATTCTCTTCAACCCTCCTGCAGACGGTCGGCGACATCTCGCCCAATCGTTGCAACCGGTGGGCGAACGCACCGCAAAACCGGCGTGAACGGCATTTTCGCTTCCGTTCTGTCCCTCGCGCTCCTTACACTGCTGTCGGCGATTCTGCCCCAGTTTCCCTTCCCGGGAACCGCGAGGTCCGACGCGTCAGTGAGTCACCACGGCTTCACCGCCGGGGGGTTGACCGCTTTTCCAGCCAAAACAGCCAACACGATCGGCGCGACGACCGTACTTAAGCGCGGCCCCGGCCTTTCTCAGTAATCTACCGAAGAACCGAGTGCAGGAGTTCGAATGCGGAAACCCGCCACAAAACAGCAAATTGCGACGACGATTGGACTGCTGCTGGCAGTCGCCGCGGCAGGAACGTGGTGGTACCCGCACATCGAATGGAGTTACCTGGTTTCGCGCAACAAGTTCAAGCTCGAGTCGGTCAAAGTGGTCCCCATGCCCGAACCGAAACCGCACGACGGTGCCTGGTTTCAGTGTCAGGCCGCAGCGCTCTCGTTCTCACTGCCGCCTGCGATGGCTGACGAAGCCGACCGTACCGTTTCCAAAACCCCCCAATCCCTGAGCCTCACCACCTCGACCAACGAAGTCACGTTTTTCGTACCGTCTGAGATCCCGGCCGATCAAACCCCGTATGTGGCGGAAATCGCCAAAAAATACGGCATGACGCCGTTTGAGTTCATCGCCGAGTCGTATCGCACCAGTTCTGACGACTTTCGCTGGACGATGACCTGGTCACAACTCGAGCGGTACAAGTACCTGCTGCAGATGTCCGGGGGCTATCCGCACGGCTTTGTGTTCTCGGTCGAATATTATTCCGACCCGACCCTGGAAGGACTGCTGATCATCCACAGTAACAAGGCGGAAGCCATGTTCGAATGGCGTTTGAAATCGGGCAAATCCGCCGGTGTGCTGCACCTGAAGGCCCGCTCAGGCGAATTCAATTTCGACGAACTGCGGTCGATCGCCCACAGCGTGAAATGCGACGAATCGAAGCTGGGGCCGCCTCTCACCAAAGATCAGATTGGCGTGCTCGCCGACACGATGAAAATCGAACTCGAGCCCCTGGCGGGCAGCAGCGGACCACGCGAGTAGGCGCTCGAGAAACGCCGGTTGTCAGTCAGCCGACAGCCCTTCGGCGAGTTTGTCGAGGGCTTCGGTTTCGATCTGCCGAACCCGTTCGCGCGTCAAACCCAGCGCTTCGCCGATTTCCTTGAGCGTTTTCGGCTCGGAATCATCCAGCCCAAACCGCATCCGCAGGATGGTTGCTTCCCGCTGATCCATCGTCTGCAACATCCGCCGGACGTGGGTCAGGTTGTCGTGCTCGACCATCTCGGCTTCAGGATTCTTGATGCGTTCATCCGCCACCATTTCCCCGAGTGACCAGCCATCTTCCGACTGTTCGTTTTGCGGCGTTGCGTTGTACAGTTCAATGGCTTTTTTGACGATCCGCAGCTTCTTCTTGGCAATTCCCAGTTCAGCGGCGATTTCTTCGTGAGTGGGCGGCCGCTTGAGGGTATCCGTCAGCTTATTCGTCGCCCGCCGCCATTTGGTCAGCAATTCGACCATATAGGCGGGAATGCGAATGGTCTTGCCGGTGTTGATCAGGGCCCGTTTGATCGACTGCTTGATCCAGTAACTGGCGTAGGTGCTGAACCGGGTATTCATCCCCGGATCAAACCCTTCCACCGCGCGCAACAGCCCCAGGTTCCCTTCTTCGATCAAATCCGGCAAAGGCAACCCTTTGCTCGTATAACTGCGGGCGATGTTGACCACCAGCCGCAAGTTGGCCCGGACCATCTGATCGCGTGCCCCGTGATCGCCATCCTGAATGCGGTACGCCAGTTCTTTTTCCTGGGCCGCGGTCAGCAGGGCGGTTTCATTGATTTCCCGCAAATACGTTTCGAGCGGGTTCTGGACGCTGCTCGACAGTCGGCGGTGGTAACGCGACGCAACAGAATTGTCGATCTTCGGCATAGTTGTTCAAGGTTGCTCGGATGGCACGGAGAGGGACGCCGGCACACAGCCGGGCGGAGGCTCCCGAGGTTTCCCATTCGACAACGGCAGCCGTCGGTGGGACATTGAGTGAACCTGACGAATGTTATCGGTTCCTGTCCCGAGCGAATCTGACCCTGCGCACCCGGCCTGCCGAGTTGGACAGGCAATGCCGGCAATTGGCGCAATAATAACGGCCCGTCAGTCTGTGACTGACGGGCCGTAGGACTTGTTCGTAATTCATGCAATCCACGGGCTGTTCAGGCCGCGCGGAAAATTACGAATCTTTGGGCTCCATACTGAACAACGGACCGCTCTGACCGGCACGGCCCCCCTTCAGCTCTTCCCGCGGAATGGCAGTACCGCTCGATCCGGCTTCGCCCGTTCCGACTTCTTCTTCAATCGGAGCGTTCAGCTTGCGAGACAGACCAATCTTTCGATCAGCCGTGTCGACACGCAGAATCTTGACCTCGATGGCATCGCCCACTTTGACGACGTGCTCGGGGTTTTCGATTTTCTGATCCGACAGTTCGGAAATGTGCAACAGACCTTCCAGGTTGGGTTCGAGTTGCACGAAGACACCGAAGTTGGTCAGTTTCGTCACCGTACCAGTGACGATCTTGCCCGGGTGGTACTTCGTGGGAATCTCGTCGGTCCAGGGATCCTGCTGCAACTGCTTCAAGCCCAGTGCGATGCGCTTGCGGTTCTGATCGACCGACAGCACCTGGCAGCGGACCTTGTCCCCCTTCTGCAACATTTCGCTGGCGTGCGAAATCTTGCGGGTCCACGACATGTCGCTGACGTGCAGCAACCCGTCGATCCCTTCTTCGATCTCGATGAAGGCCCCGTAATTGGTGAGGTTGCGAACCGTCCCGTCGATCTCGGCGCCGACCGGATACCGTTCGGTCACCTGATCCCACGGGTTCGACTGGGTCTGCTTCATACCCAGCGAGATTTCCTGCTTTTCCTTGTTGATCCCCAGGACCACCACGTCGACCTGGTCGCCAATCTGCACCAGTTCGTTGGGGTGATTGACGCGCTTCGTCCACGACATCTCGCTGATGTGGACCAGCCCTTCGATGCCCTGTTCGAGCCGCACGAACGCACCGTAAGTCATCACATTGACAACTTCGCCACGCACGCGAGTTCCCACGGGGTACTTCTGTTCGACCATGTCCCAGGGGCTGGGCTGCTTCTGCTTGAGCCCCAGCGCAATCTTCTCTTTTTCGAGATCGACCGCGAGGACCATGACTTCGATTTCGTCGTCGAGCTTGACCATTTCCGACGGGTGATTGATGCGGCCGTAGCTCATATCGGTGATATGCAACAGACCATCGATGCCGCCCAGGTCGACGAACGCGCCGAAGTCGGCGATGTTCTTGACCGTGCCTTTGCGCAACTCGCCCACCTGCAACTGCGACAGCAGCGACTTCTTGAGCTTCTCGCGCTGATCTTCGATGAGTTTACGCCGCGACACCACGATGTTGCGTCGCGCTTCGTCGATCTTGAGGATGACGCATTCGACCGACTTGCCGATGTAGTCGCCGATGTCGGCCGGACGGCGGATATCGACCTGGCTGGCCGGCAGGAACACATTCACGCCGATGTCGACGAGCAGCCCCCCCTTGATCTTCCGCTGGACGATGCCGCTGACGACATCCCCTTCTTTGCGGGTCGAGATGACCTTTTCCCAGTCGCGGATCCGCTTGGCCTTGCGACGCGACAACAGAATGACGCCCAGCGCGTCGTCGAATTCTTCGAGCAGCACTTCGAGCTTCTGGCCTGGGGTCGGCGGTTCTTCCCCAGCTTCCCACTCGTTGAACGGAACCATCCCTTCGCTTTTACAGCCCACGTCCAGCAGGACGTCGTCCCCTTCGCGACGGAGCACCACACCCGTCAGAATGTTGCCGGTTTCGAACGACTTCGAAGTTTCCTCATAGAGCTGATCCAGCCCACCCTGTTCCTCCGAATCCAACTGAATCGACTTGAACTTCTCCTCCAGCTCGAAGTCATCTACGCTGAACTCGCGAATCAGATTACGGTCAACCATAAAAACGCTACCGCCTTACTCAAAAAAAGAGAACCGCAGCACTTCCGGCGGGGAACCCCTTGGCCCCTTGACGCAGCGGAAACGCGAATCGGCCAGTATATCAGATTTGTCGCGATTGATGCCAGAAGAAATGACATTTCCCGGCGTCTGTTTTTTGCCGATTTTTCCGCCCCCGCACCCTCCTGACGGCACATCCCGCCGGCCCAATTTTCATCGACAGGCCCGAAA
>JAFEBR010001060.1 GCA_018242565.1 Planctomycetota bacterium
AGCTTCTTCGGCGGTACTGGCCTGCTGATCGTTGTCTCGGTCGGCCTGGATCTGGTGCAGAAGATTGACAGTCACCTGGTGATGCGCAGCTACGGAGGCTTGCTCGAATCCTAACCGGGGTAGAGCAGCCTCGAACGGACGCTTCGAAGAGCTGTACCGGTCGTTGTTCGGGAAGGCGGGGAGTTTGCGGGTTGATTTCGCTCAAGCGTCCAAAAGAAATTGAATTAATGCGTGAAGCGGGGCGTCTCGTGGCCGAGGCGCACCGCCGAGTACGCGAGATGATCGAACCGGGCATTACGACCGGCGAGATTGATGCGGCCGTGGAAAAGTTGTTTGATGACGCCGGAGCGACGCCCTTGTTTAAAGGGGTTCCCGGCAAAGTCCCTTTTCCGGCGGTTTGCTGTATATCGGTTAACGAAGAGGTGGTTCACGGCATTCCGGGACCGCGTCGCCGGGAACATGGCGATCTGGTCAAAGTGGACACAGGTTGCCGGTTGAATGGGTGGTGCGGAGACTCCGCATGGAGTTATCCGGTGGGTGAAGTCGATGCCCTCAAGCAGCGACTGATGAAGATTGGTGAAGAGAACTTATTGCTGGCGATTCGAGAGTGCGGCCGGAAACAACGCTGGTCGGAAGTCGCTGCGGCCATGGAAACGCATGTCCGCGAAGCGGGATTCAGCGTGGTTGAACAGTTTGTCGGCCATGGAATTGGCCGGGAAATGCATGAAGATCCGCAGGTCCCGAATTTTGTCAGCAGTCAGTTGAAACGACATGATTTTCGGCTCGAGCCCGGCCTGGTGCTGGCGATCGAACCGATGGTGAATGCGGGAACGAAGAATGTCCGCATTCTGAAAGATCATTGGACGGTGGAGACGAAGGACAAAAAGCCCAGTGTGCACTTTGAGCACACCGTGGCGATGACCGAAGCGGGGCCGGAGATCCTCACCGCCCTCTGAAATTCGGCGAAATCTGTTCAAGAACAGGGGGCGGCTCGCTTGTGGATTGGCCCCTGATTTTCTTATAATCCGGGGTCCGCCCGCCGTGGTTTGTAGAGCGGCGGGCGTTTTGCAGAAAGTCGTGGGTTACCGCTGAAGATTCGAGCGAGCGTGAAGCGCATTTGCGAAGGTTGTAAACTGGTGCGCCGCAAAGGGCGGGTGTACGTGATTTGCTCTTCCAATCCCCGGCATAAACAACGCCAAGGCTAATTGACAGATCGATTACGATCAACACCAATCAGGTTCAAACACAGCAGTAAACGGAGCAGATCGGCATGCCGCGTATTTCGGGCGTAGATATTCCCGGCGAAAAACCCACATTCATTTCGTTGGGCTATCTGTATGGAATCGGCCGGGCCACGGCCATTCGAATTTGTCGGACGCTGGATCTCGACATGCAGCGGAAGGCCAAGGAATTGTCCGACGACGATCTGGCCCGGATCGCCAACCTGCTCGACAAAGAGTATCTGATCGAGGGTCAACTTCGACGCAAGATTCAACAAGACATTGCACGCCTGCGCGACATCGGCTGCTATCGTGGCCTGCGACATCGACGTGGATTGCCGGTTCGCGGTCAACGCACTCGGACGAATGCGCGTACCCGGAAAGGTGTGCGTAAGACGGTTGCCGGCAAAAAGGGCGTCAAGGATATGCGTTAATCGTCCTGTCCCGGGTGACCGGGGCGGAGATTCGTGCCAGCCAGTTCAGACAGTTGCCAGTCGCCGCAGTTTGGCGAAAATATCTGGCAGAAGCATTTCAAAAACAATTTTGGTTGCGTCGTAAAATCAGAGGAGTTGTTGCGTGAGTAAAGCCGTTCGCAAAAAGATTCGTCGTAATGTGGCGCGGGCCATCGCCCATGTGAAGGCGACGTTCAACAACACAACTGTCACGATCACCGATCTGAACGGCGACGTCCTGTGCTGGGCGACCGCCGGCACCTCCGGGTTCAAGGGCAGCCGCAAGAGCACCCCGTTTGCGGCCCAGCGTGCGGCTGAAACCTGTGCCGACAAAGCGTCCAAGTTCGGCGTTAAGGAGATTGAAGTTCGCGTCAAGGGCCCAGGGTCGGGTCGCGAAAGCGCGATCACCGGGTTGCAATCATCGGGGCTGTCGATCAAGGCGATCGAAGACGTGACACCGCTGCCGCACAACGGCTGCCGTCCTCCGAAGCGCCGTCGCGTCTGACCGATCAACCAGGCCCTGCCGTTGGCCGCCTGCTGAAGAGCTAACCCACACTACAGATCATTTAAGTTCTCTACGGAATCGATTGGAAACATGGGGCGTTATACTGGTCCAGTTTGTCGTTTGTGCCGCCGGGAAGGCGTGAAGCTGTTTTTGAAATCGCTGCGGTGTGATTCGCCGAAGTGCGCCATCGAACGGCGTGGCGATCAGCAGCCCGGGATGCATGTCGTCAAGCGACGCAAGCTGAGCGACTACGGTTCGCGCCTGCGAGAGAAGCAAAAAGTAAAACGTTATTACGGGGTTTTTGAGCGGCAGTTCCGGCGGTATATGGATATTGCCGGCCGCTCGAAAGGCAACACGGGCAGCACCCTGATGAGCTTGCTCGAGCGTCGTCTGGACAACATCGTGCACCGTCTCGGTTTCGCCGGCTCGCGTCGCCAGGCCCGGTTGCTCGTGGCCCACGGTCACATCTGCGTGAATGGCCGCAAGGTCGACATCCCCAGCTATCTCGTCAGTGCCGGTGACACCGTCACCGTCAAGTCGCGACCGAAGAGTCTGCGGTTTGTGCGCCAGAACCTGGAAGGGTTCACCGGTCGCGTGCCGGAGTTTCTGACGCTCGACAAGCAGGACGCCCCGGAAGGTAAAGTGGTGCGACTGCCTGGCATCGAAGATGTTTCGATTCCCGTTGATCCCGCGCTGATCATCGAACTCTTGTCCAAGTAAACCCGCGCGGAACCGACCCCCCACAGTTACCTGCCAGTCCCAACCGGACTGGATTCAATACGCGGATAAGAATCCTGCGATTACGGAGGACTAGAAATGAGAATTCGTTGGCGCGGTTTGGAGTTGCCCAGCCGATTGATCCCCGAGGTTGAAACCGCAACCTCGACCTACGGCAAGTTTGTTGCGGAACCGTTTGAACGCGGGTTCGGAGCCACCATCGGCAACAGCCTGCGACGGATTCTGTTGTCGCGCCTCGAAGGCAGTGCTGTGACCCGGATTAAAGTCCAGGGCGTGCAGCATGAATTCACCACGATTCTCGGCGTTGTCGAAGATGTCACGGACATCGTGCTGAACATCAAGTCGCTGGTGGTCAAGAACTACAGCGCTGAACCGCGAACTCTGCGAATCGAACAGCAGACCCGCGGTGTCGTGACTGGTGCCAGCATCATCACCGACGGCCAGGTCGAAGTTCTGAACAAGAACCTGGTGATTGCGACGATGACGGATGACGTCCCTCTCAACCTCGAACTGTCGGTTGAAAACGGCCGGGGTTACGTGCCCGCCACCGAACACTACCAGCGAAATCCTGAAGTCGGTGTGATTCCCATCGATGCGATTTATTCGCCGGTGACTCGTGTCCGTTACAAAATTGAGGATACGCGCGTTGGTCAGCGCACCAACTACGATAAACTGACCCTCGAGATCTGGACCAACGGCACGATCACTCCCGACATGGCATTGGTCGAAGCGGCCAAGATCCTGCGGAAGCACCTCAATCCGTTTGTTACCTACCGTGAACCGGGCCCCGAAATGCCGCCGGATCACGGCCTGCAGGGCATGTCCGAAGCCACCGGTTACTCGCCGCTGGACCTCGAGCTGGAAGAAAAACTGACCCGCAGCCTGGCTGAACTCAACCTGTCCGTCCGGGCGACGAACTGCCTGGAATCTGAAGGGATCAACACGGTACGCGATCTGGTCACTCGGACTGACGATCAACTGCTGCAGGTGCGGAATTTCGGCGAGACGACTCTGCAGGAGGTTCGTGACCGTCTGCAGGCGATTGGCCTGCGACTGGGAATGCGGTTGCCGCAGTCGTCCCGCAGCTGATCCTTCGAGTCATCGGTTTTGCTTCCCGCTTCGCGGGGTTATTGCCCGCAAGGGCCTGCTCACTCAAGTTATTTGTAATCAGGAATTGGCGGTTGTCCCATGCGACATAAAGTTAAAGGCCGTACACTCGGCCGTAATGCCTCCCATCGTCATGCCATGTTCCGCAACATGGCCGCCAGCTTCATCCGTACCGTGCGTCCGGGCGAAGACGATCCGAACAAGCCCAAAGTCGAAGGCCGGATCATCACCACCGTCGCCAAGGCGAAAGAACTTCGTCCGTACATCGAAAAGCTGGTGACGGCTGCCCGCAAGGCTGCGATTCACGAACGTGCTGCGGCTGAATTCGCCACGGCCGCCAAACGCAATTCGAACGAATGGAAGACCTGGCGGGAGTCGGAACAATACCAGAAATGGAACCAGACGATTGCCCCGGCCGTCAATCTGCGTCGCAAGGCGTTCGCCTTGTTGCGCGATAAGCTGGCCGTCGAGATCCTGTTCGATGAACTGGCCAAGCGTTTTGAAACACGAGATGGCGGGTACACCCGCATCGTGAAGATTGCAACTCGACGACTGGGCGATTCGGGCCACCAGGCGCTGATTGAGTTCGTGGGGGTGCATGACCGCGTTAAGCAACGGCGAGCCCGCACGGCCCCGGTTGCGGCTCCCGCTCCTGAAGCCGCACCTGCCGCTGAAGCCCCGGCCGCTCCTGCCGCCGAATAGCCCGCATCTGATACGGCCGAGTCGAGTGCTCAGGCACGAAACCGATTCTGGCACAGCCGAATTCGACGCCGATTCGAGGAAATTGGACTTCCCCGAATCGGCGTCTTTTGCTGAAATGCGGCCCCCAACTGCCTGTCTGGCGCGAGAAAGGATTCTCCACAGTATGACAGCGGCCCAGCCGTTTGATTTCTCGCAGGCGATGCGCGCCTTGTGCGAAGACATCGCTTCGCGACTTCCCGAGTTCGAACATGTCCGCATGGACCAGGTGGCGGTCACATTCGCCCAGGCCCGTCGACGCGTTTCCTACGGGCTGCAGGCCAAGTTGACTCCACTCCGTTTCGAGGGCGGGCAACTTTACACCCGTCGGCGCGGTCGCACCTGGACGATTCAGCGTTGGTACGCCGGCGATGTGGAAATCCTCTACATCCTGACCTTTTACCTGCCCCGTTTTCTGGAACAGACATTCCGTGAAAAACTGATCACGGTCGTCCACGAACTGTACCACATCAGTCCCAGCTTTGATGGCGATATTCGCCGTCTGCCCGGACACTTTCATGTGCACTCACACAGCCAGAAGGAATTCGACCAGGCGATGGATGTGCTGGTCGACCGATACCTCGGCAGTGGCCCGCCAGACGAACTGCACCGTTTCCTGCGCTCGTCGTTCCGTGACCTGACCCTGCGGCATGGCAGCGTGGTTGGCATTCGCGTCCCGATTCCCAAGCTGTTGCCTTTGTCCAAATCGGCATAACAGCCCGGCGCACAACTGCTGGGTGGCTTGCCGAACCAGCCCGATCTCGACTGCGTGCTCGGGCCCCTGCCAAGCCATGGCATTCAAAACCGGCGGCCAGCATCGCTACCCCATGTAGGCGGTTTCGAGTTCCTGCACCAGCACGCGCAAGAACGGTTCGACATCGGTCACAAGCCCGACCGTTTGAAAACTGCCCCGGTCCGTGAGCTTGGTTACCGTCGCCGGGTTGATATCGACGCAGACCACTTTGACCCGCGCAGGCAAGAGATTTCCCACAGCCACGGAATGCAGCATCGTGGCAATCATCAGACACATCGTGACTCCCTCGGCCATGTCGCGCATGACCCGTTGGGCCTGTCGCACGTCGGTAATGACTTCGGGAAGCGGTCCGTCGTCTCGAATACTGCCCGCCAGGACGAACGGAACCCGGTTGCGAACACATTCATACATGATACCGCGGGTCAGCACGCCGGCTG
>JAFEBR010001061.1 GCA_018242565.1 Planctomycetota bacterium
GAATTCCAGCGGCGGTTTCCGCAGGCCGAGACGCTGGCACTGCCCGACGCGGGGCATTACGTGTTTGAAGATGCGCACGAGCAGATTTTGCCTCGCTTGCGTGAGTTTCTGGCCGCTCATCCGCTGTGATGGACGGTCTCGTCGAGCGCACCGTCTCATAAAATCGGTCGCGGTTTGAGTTTTCCTCGAGGTGGTGGCGACCGGCGTGCCGCTTGTCCCCGCGATAGGCGGACAGTAAAACGAGCGGATGCAGATCGACTTTATCAGTATTCTTTTGTTCCTGATGTTCTCGGTGGGGCACACGGCACTGGTGATTGCCATCACCAATCGTCTGCATGCGCTGCCCATGCCTGTATGGATTCTGCACCGCATTCGACAGTTTCACGACGTGGTGATTGTCATCGTGCCGGTGTTGTTTGCCTGGTTTCAGGGGGTGCATGGCCCGCAGTTGTTTTTGTCGGGCTGGCACTGGGCGAGCTTGTCGATTCCGCTGCAGATTTATCTGGGGGTCTGCGGTGCCTTCTTTCTGGCATTGCCGGGAGTGGCCATTTACCGCAGCCTGTTGAAGACTCCACAACAGTTGTCGTGCCGATCGAAGCTGATCGATGTGGCAGAGGAACTGGGATTTCGACCCGTGGGCCCGGGCCCCTACCAGTTTTTCACGAAGATTCCGGGCAACGAGTTTTTGAAGCTCGAAATCTGCGAGAAAGAATTTCAACTCCCCAGACTGCCTGCCGGGTGGGATGGGCTGAAGATTCTGCATTTGAGCGATCTGCACTACATCGGGACGGTCGATCGGCCGTACTTCGAGAAAGTCGTCGAGCATGCTCAGTCGCTGCCCGCCGATCTGATCGTGATGAGTGGCGACCTGCTCGACCGGGAAGACCTGGTGTCGTGGCTGCCGGCCACGCTGGGCAAGCTCTCGGCACCGCTGGGGTGTTACTTTGTGCTGGGGAATCATGATTCGTACCTGACCAACGTCAGCGAGATACGGGAACACATGGAGCGGCTGGGGTGGCATGACCTGGCGGGGCACACCGTTGTCGTCCAGCACCAGGGTCAGTCACTGGTACTCTGCGGCAGCGAGCGACCGTGGATGGGAACGCAACCCGACCTCGCCCACGTGCCTGCCGGCGCCTTTCGTCTGTTCGTCAGCCATACTCCCGACAACCTGCATTGGGCCAAGCAGCACGACATCGACCTGATGCTGGCCGGCCACAATCACGGGGGACAGATTCGGCTGCCCTGGTTCGGTCCGGTCTATTCCCCCAGTGCCTACGGCGCGCATTTCGCCTCGGGCGTGTTCTATCGTGAGCCCACGCTGCTGCACGTCAGCCGGGGAATTGCCGGCCGGCATCCGCTGCGGCTGAACTGCCCGCCCGAGCTGATCCGTCTGACGCTGCGTGCGGGTGGTTCGATGACCAAGCCAAACAACAATTCCAGCCCGCCGCATTCCGCCACATCGTCTTGACGCCAACTCACGATGCGTGGGCCACTGGCAGCGACTGGTCATCAGGTGTCACGGGATCTGACACAGAAACCGGTTCGACGGTATGCGGGCTCGAACCGGACGGGGTCTCGAGCAGGACCTGGAATTGTCGCACAAACTCGGTGCGTTGTACCCGGGCTTTCCAGGCAGCGAATCGTTCGAGACCCTGATTCTGCTCGCGTTGCAGGTCCGCCGTAAATTGCGCGAGCGCTTCGCTCCACCGCGGGGCACAGCCGGGCAGCACCTGGGTCAAACCGCGTACCAGTTCGGCCGTACGCTGCAGGCTGACATGGGCATCGGTCACGACACCCAGAATCTCCTGCAACTCGGCCACCTGCGGATAGAGTTCTTCGCGGAACGATTCGGGGAAGCAGTCGGCGAACACTTCCATGGCATACCGCAGGCGCTTGCCGACAATGCGAACGGCGTGCAGATCTTGATACACCGGTCCAGCCGACGACAGGGCCTGTGAAATCTGTTCGCACAACCCGGCCAGATGACGCTGGCCCAAAGCTCCCACCAATTGGATATCACGCGTCGGCTCAGCTAAGGCGGACACGGTCTCTGACATCCAGCGTTCGAACTCAAAAGGATAGCCGGCGCACGCCTCGTGGAGCACACGCTGAGCCGGGATCCGCTCGGCGAGCGCGTAGCCACACAGCAAATCGAGAGCGTGGGCTTCGTCGGGTGCGGCCCGCTCGAGTCGGCGGGTGTAATGCATGAGCAAAACATCGAGGTCGCGGGCCTCACCGGCGGCCCGCCTGAGACGCTTGAGCCTCTTTGCCGCCAGGCGGTACGCTTTCTTCTTCAGGCACTCACGAAAGATGTCGAGCGCTGCCGCCGCCCGGCGGGAGGCGACCCGCAACTGATGCACATCTTCGAGCGATTTGTCGCGCTCATGGAAAATGCCCCCGACGGCGTCGCGCAGTACCGAGAATCTGAGCCCCAACACTCGACGGGCCGCATCGAGCGTGGCCGTTCCCGATGTAATCTCACTGATCCACTTTCCCGCAGCCATACAAGCACTTCTCAATTTCGACCGGTCCGTTGGCGACCCGCTGACCGACAACTTCCGCTCTGTATTTTCATCCCTTTCCAACACGGTGGGGGTGATCCAGACGGGGAGAATTGTACCGCCTGAACCCATCCAGTACCGCGCGGCCTCGTGCCTGCTCGTCGACAACAGCGCATTCGCCAGCAGGCGCGATGCACTCTGCCTGCCCCCATCTTAACTATTTCTTCACATCAATCCAGCGAATTTTTCACAATGCGGACGGGCCGAAAACGGGTACTGAGACCGGTCACAAGGGGTTCGTGAGAGCACCGCTTCGGCAGACTGCGCTCGCCAGTGAACGGTCATGCTCATTGCACAGTCCCAAGCCGACAGGGCATAATGCGAGCGGCGCGGACAGCGATACCGAGACGTGAATCTTAGCGGAGACGGCGATGCAGCAAGTCAGCAGGTACGGATCGTGGGCCCTGGCGGTGGCGGTGCTGGTTTTCTCGGGATCTGGCCTGACACGGCCTGTCGGGGCGGGTGAAACCCGCCTGGGTGCGCATCGTTTCACATTACCCGACGGTTTCGAGATCGAATCGATCGCCGGTCCGCCCCTCGTGGATCGCCCCATCACCGCCGCCTTCGACGACCAGGGCCGACTGTACGTCGCCGATTCGTCGGGTTCGAACGACAAAGTCGAAAAGCAGTTGGAAGAAAAACCGCATCGGATTCTGCGCCTGGAAGACATCGATGGCGATGGCAAATTCGACAAGTCGGTCGTCTTCGCTGACAAAATGATGTTTCCGGAAGGGACGATGTGGCTGGACGGTTCGCTGTATGTCGCCGCCCCTCCGAGCATCTGGAAACTCACTGACACCGATGGCGACGGCGTGGCCGACTCGCGCGTCGAATGGTTCGCGGGCAAAACCCTGACGGGGTGTGCGAACGACCTGCACGGCCCCTATGCCGGTCCCGATGGCTGGATCTACTGGTGCAAAGGGGCGTTTGCTCAACAGACCTATCCGCGGACGGGCAAACCGCCATTGGTGACGCGGGCGGCTCATATTTTTCGCGCGCGGCCGGATGGCAGCGACATTGAACCTGTCATGACCGGGGGGATGGACAACCCGGTCGATGTGGTGTTCACCCCCGGGGGCGAACGAATTTTCACCACCACATTTCTGCAGTTTCCCGGGGGCGGTAAGCGCGATGGGTTGATCCATGCCGTGTACGGCGGCGTCTATGGCAAGGTCTGGGATGTGATCGAAGACCACCCCCGGACGGGAGACGTCCTGCCCCCCCTGGTCCACCTGGGAGCGGCGGCCCCCTGCGGACTGGTCCGCCTGGAAGCGGGCACATTCGGTGCCGATTACCAGGACAACGTGTTCGCCTGCCTGTTCAACATGCACAAGGTGACCCGGCACATCGTGCAGCCTGCAGGGGCCACTTTGTCGGCCGAGACGTCTGATTTTCTGGTTTCCGATAACCTTGATTTCCATCCCACCGACATTCTCGAAGATGCCGATGGCAGCCTGATCGTCGTCAACACCGGGGGCTGGTACAAACTGTGCTGCCCCACTTCGCAGTTGCACAAACCCGATATTCTGGGTGGCATTTACCGGGTCAAAAAGACGGGGGCGAAAACTGCCTCCGACCCGCGCGGGCTGGCACTGAAATGGAAGACCCTCACGGTCACCGAACTGGCCAAGTTGCTGGACGATCCACGACCGGTCGTGCAACACAAGGCGATCGCCGAACTGGCGCGACGGAAGTCCGACGCCCTGCCCCTGCTGAAAACCATCATCTGGGCCGAAGGAGCTCAAAACCCCGTCAGTGCCCAGCAGCGGGAATGGGCCGTGCATTCCGCCCGGTTGCGACGCAACGCCTTGTGGACCGTCTCGCGACTGGGGGCCGATGCCGTGCGGACCTGCCTGCTCGAGTCACCCGGCTATATCGATCCAGACCCCACCGTACTGCAGGTGGCAGCCAATGTATTGAGTGCCTGGCGCGTCACCGCCGAGCCCCGCCAGGTGGACGCACTGTTTCAAATGTTTCAGAACTCCCGATCGCTGCCAGTCCGCCGACTGGCCATCGAGTGGATCGGTCGCATCGACAGCCAGACGCGGGTCCCCAAGCTATTGGCCATTACTGCACAATTCGACTCCCAGCCCGATCGTGTGTTGGAACACGCCTGCACTTACGCCTTGATTGAACTCGCCGACCCCGAGCGAACTGCCGTGGGTCTGAAAGCCGCGTCGCCTGCCACGCGTCGTGTGGCACTGATCGCTCTCGATCAGATGGCCGGCGGCGGGCTCAATCCACAGATGGTCAGCGAATTGCTGGGGTCGTCCGAAGGAGTGGTCAAAGAGACTGCCGCCTGGATCGTGGGCCGGCATCCGGAATGGGGCGATGCACTGGCAGGCTACCTGCAGTCTCGGCTGGTCCAGAAGAATTTGAGTGACGCCGACGCCAAAGAACTCGAGACTTGGCTGGCCCGGTTCGCCAAATCGGGCAGCGTGCAGGCCTTGATCGCCCGCGGCCTCAGCGATGCCTCTTTGGCGCCGATGGCGCGGGTGGCCGTGTTGCGAGCCGTAAGCCAGTCAGCGCTCAAGGAAACGCCCGCCACCTGGATCCCCGCGCTCACCAGCCTGTTACAGGGAGGCGACGCGGCGCTGCTGGAACCCACCGTGGGGGCGGTACGCGCCCTGCCGGCGCCGAAAGCACCCGATCCCGATCTGGTCGCCGCTCTGCAGGCTGTGGCCGGACGCGAACCAGTCCCCGAAACGGTCCGCCTCTTTGCGCTGTCCGCCATTCACGGCGGATTGAACCCCGTTTCAGATGCCACGTTTGAGTTGCTCACCCGCAATCTGCGTCCGGAACTCGACGTGACGCGGCGGTCGACTGCCGCCGATATCCTGGCGCGATCACGGCTGACCACGGCCCAACTGACGGCCCTGACCGCGGTGTTCCAAACCGCCGGCCCTCTGGAAGCCGACCGATTGTTGCCGGCGTTCAAAGACTGTGCCGACGAGCAGGTCGGTACGAAATACGTTGACGCTTTGAAGGCATCCCCGGCCCTGACCGGCCTGCGACTGGATGCCATTCGCGCCAGCCTGATGAAGTTTCCCCCGGCGGTTCACGAACAGGCGGAGGCTCTGTATCAGATGCTGAACGTCAACTTAGGAAAACAGCGAGAGAAACTGGAATCATTGCTGGCCGGTCTGAAAGACGGAGACATTCGCCGCGGGCAGTTGGTGTTCAACAGCAGCAAGGCGGCGTGTGCGGCGTGCCACCAGTTTGGTTACCTGGGAGGAAACGTCGGACCTGACCTGACGCGAATCGGGGGCATCCGCCAGGAACGCGATCTGCTCGAAGCGATTGTGTTCCCCAGCGCCAGCTTCGTGCGGAGCTATGAGCCGATCGTGGTCGTCACCAAATCGGGGAAGACCTGGAACGGCCTGATCAAGAACGAATCGACTCAAGAGATTCTGCTGGCGACCGGTCCCCGGGAAGAAGCACGGATCGCCCGCGATGACATCGAAGAAATTCGGCCGAGCACGGTGTCGGTCATGCCCTCCGGACTCGACCAGCAACTCTCGCCTCAGGATCTGGCCGACCTGATTGCGTTCTTGCGGGCGGCCAAATAACCGCCACCGAGCAGGATATTTCTGTCTGGCAACCGTCACATCGACCCTGGCGCACAGATCGCCGGGGTCGACGCGGTTTTCAGACAGTTCCCGTCTACTTGACCTCGAAGATCGCTTCGATTTCGACCGAGATATTACCGGGCAGTGAACCCATGCCGACGGCACTGCGGGCCCCTTTTCCGGGTTCGCCGAAGACCTCGACCATCAAATCGCTGAAGCCATTGATCACGACGGGGTGGTTCTTGAAATCGGGGGCCGCGTTGACCATTCCCAGCGCCTTGACCAGACGGACGACACGATCGAGCGAGCCCAGGTAGTTTTTCAAGGTGGCCAGGATGGCCAGGCCCGTCACGCGGGCGGCTTCTTTGCCTTGTTCTTCGGTCAGATCAGCACCGACGACGCCGGTGATCAGCGAGCGATCGACTTTCAGCGGTCCGTGTCCCGAGACATAGACCAGATTCTGCACCTGCACGCAGGGGACATAGGTCGCGACCGGCTTGGGGGCGGGAGGCAGTTCGAGTTTCAGTTCAATCAACTTGGCTTCAGCACTCATGCGGGATCTCCAGGTGTGGGGGCTTCAGAGGATCACTAATTACACCAATGTCGCCGACTCCTCAACCGTGCCCGCTTTCTGGGCCACAATGAAGTCACCGCTCGAGTCGCCTGCCCCCGAATCGAAACGAAATCGTACCCCTTGACAGGCAAGTCGACACTTGCCTATTATTTGCCATGGCGGATGTGTTTGAAGCGTTGGCGGCCCCCGCGAGGCGGGCGATTCTCGATGAATTAATCGATCGAGACGGACAGACTCTGTTCGAAATCTGCGCCCGCCTGACGATGAAACACGATTTATCGCTGACCCGACAAGCCGTCTCGCAGCATTTGACCGTCCTGGAGGCCGCCGGCCTGATCAGTACCCGACGCGAGGGGCGCTGCAAGCTGCATTTTCTGGACACCACCCCGCTCACTGAGGCCGTCGTAAATCGCTGGCTCAAACCAAAACGCAAGAACGACAACGCATGAACATCATTTTCACGAGCATTCTGGTCGACAACCAGGACCGGGCCCTGCAGTTCTACACGCAGATCCTGGGATTTCAAAAGAAGATGGAAATCCCCATGGGCCAGCACCGCTGGTTGACGGTCGTTTCCCAGTCCGCCCCGGACGGAGTCGAGTTGGTACTGGAACCAGACGAACACCCGGCGGCCAAGCCGTTTAAGCAGGCGTTGGTCGAGGATGGGATCCCCTACACGTCATTCGGCGTCGATGATGTCCACGCCGAGTACCAGCGTCTCTGTCAGGCGGGAGTGCGATTCACGCAGCCTCCCGTCGCGATGGGCCCCGTCTCCATGGCGGTTTTCGACGACACCTGTGGCAACCTGATCCAGATTCTGCAGAAGAACTAACAAGCAAACAGACGACTGCACCGTTTCCGATCGACGCCGCCTGACCCATCCGATTAACGCCCCCTTCGAGAAAGCTCGTCTTGTGAAAGCATTTTTTGTCACCCTTGGTGCCATCGTCGCAGGTATCGTTGTGGCCATGCTGCTGTTGGTCGCAGTGGAATTCTACAGCACGCTCGTGCATCCGCTGCCGGAAGGTTTCGGAAACACACAGGAGGAAATGTGCCAGCACGTCGAGAATTACCCCGGCTGGGTGCTGGCGACCGTCGTGCCGCTGTGGGGGCTGATTGCGTACGCCTGCACCTGGACCGCACGGCGACTCGGTAATCGCATCTCGGCACTGATCACTGGCAACCTGTTTCTGCTGGCGATCGCGGCCAATCTGGCGATGCTCCCCTACCCGACCTGGTTCCGCATCGCCATGCTTGTGATGGCGCCCCTGGCCGTCGTCATGGCCGGCAAATTGATTGTGCCGAAACCAGGCCCGACCATTTCCGCCGGCCAATCGCCGAAGAGATAAGCCTGATTGGCCCCGCAGGGCCTCAGTTCACAGGCGCAGCCAGCAGATCGACATGCGGCGCGTGGGGATATGCGACCGGCTGATAGGGAAACAGTAGTTCGGGGGTTTCCAGGCGCTGACCTTTGCGGGCCCGCGAATTCAGAGCGCGATCGAGAATCCCGCTGGTGAGCAGGGTGCGCTCCACCGGATACGTCGGACGTCCGGTGTAAATCATCTTCTCAATCGCCTTGAGCAAATACGCGAAGTGCGGATAGCGGGGCTCGGTCCGTTCATCGAACGCCGTGGCGATTGGCTGCGCTTGTCCTTTGAGCTTGATGCCAATCGAGGTGCCGCTGGCGCAGCCCAGGTACAGCACCGCGCCCGTCAGGCCATCGGCGTATTCGAACAAAAACAGCCCGGCTTCTTTGTCCTGGCGCATGTCGGGCTGTCCCTGCTTGGGGACGGCGGCCCACGCCGCTTCGAGTGCCACCTTCGAGACGGCCCCCTGATCGATCGCCTGCCACAGCGCGGGACCTTCCAGAAACCGTACCGCTTTGACCCCTTTCTCGGCTCCACGACGGCGTTCGACGTGCGATTGAAAGAACTCGAGCGCGTGAAAGCCGTAGATTTCGAGGCCGCCATAACCGATGCCGACGGCCCCCTCGATGTCACTCCCCAAAGGCAACTTGATTTCGGCCGTGCGGAACCCGACAGGCATCGACGAGCCAGCCATGTAAGGGATCTTCAGTTCGCGCGCCCGATCATACATCCACTTGGCGTCGGTCCAGACGGGCCCCAGA
Organism: Planctomycetota bacterium; assembly: GCA_018242565.1. Taxonomy (GTDB): domain Bacteria; phylum Planctomycetota; class Planctomycetia; order Planctomycetales; family Planctomycetaceae; genus JACQFH01. The sequence goes on from JAFEBR010001061.1 coordinate 8,836, forward strand.
TGTTTGTCATTGAAGACCGGAACCACCTTGCCATATTTCGAGAACGCCGCCGTGATCTCTTCCATGAACCGCCGGCGCGGATAGAGTTGCTGACCGATGTCGTTCAGCGGGTAGTTGCCATGTTCGCCTACGCTCAGCACGGCATCGACCGGAATCGACTGCCCCCCCACCGTGATCGCTTTCTCGATGCTGTCGAAGATCGGCACGTTGTACTTCTTGCACGTGGCGATGCCAAATGCGCTGGTTTCGGGCTGATCGATATAGAGCGAGACCAGTTTCAGTGCCGGGCCGGGACCGCCATCGTGCTTCCAGCCTTCCATCAGCTTGTTGAAGATGACATCGCCATGCGAACCGGGGTTGTACATGGTGACGACCCCGGCGACCGTCTTGGGCGCAGCGGGTCGTTTGCCAACGGCGTCTTGCGCCCAGGCCGGCCAACCTGCCGCCCCCAGCAGACTGGTTCCCAGCCCCAGTCGCAGACAATCGCGGCGGGTGAATTGGCAGTCGTCCAGAAAGTCAGGCATGGGTCGGTCCTGTGCGAGGTGAATCGGGGCGGGAACGTCGAGGCACGTGGGATAGACGCGGAGCGAGGCAGGTCGGCTTAAAACAACTCGGCGATCGGCTGGCCTTCACCCAGAATCGGAACTGGCCGCCCCGCGTGATCCGAGAAGGCCCCACTGGGGTCGATCCCCAGATGTCGATAGAGCGTCGCCAGGATGTCTTTGGGGGTCAACGGGCGTTCGGTCGGATATTCGGCTTTGGAATTGGTCGCACCAATCGCCTGCCCCAGTTTGAAACCGCCTCCTGCCAGCAATACGGTTTGCGAGTCGGGCCAGTGGTCGCGACCGGTGCCATTGGCGTTGTGGCTGAGACGCGGTGTGCGTCCGAATTCACCCAGTACGGCGACCGCGATCTGTTCATCGACGCCGCGCGCAAAAATGTCTTCGATCAGCGCCGAGAGGGCCTGGTCGAGGTACGGCAGTCGGCGGCGCATGAAGTCGGCGAAGTGCCCGGGGCGGCCCGCATTCATGATGTGGTCATCCCAATTCGTGTAGTCGGGCCCCGTTTTCGGCGTGTCGATATACAGGGTGATGACGCTGGTTCCCGCCTCAGCCAGTCGGCGGGCCAGCAGACAACCCTGCCCCCACAGGTGACGACCGTAACGATCCCGCAGCGCGTCGGGTTCCTGCGACAGATCAAACGCCCGGGCCACCTGCGAACCGGTCAGCATGTGGAAAGCCAATTCACGAAACTGATCGGCCCCTTCGAGACTACCACGCAAGTCGTTCGCACGGCGCCAACGGTCAAAGTCGCGGCGCAATCCGCGACGTTCGTCGAACCGCGAAGCCGCGAGTCCACCGACCAGACTCAGATCGGGTGGCTTCCAGCCGGCCGTGGACGGGTCGCCAATCGCAAACGCGCCATGATGCATCCCCAGATATCCAGGGCGTGTCATGTACAGTGCCTGCGGGATGGCGACATAGCGCGGAATGGCGGCGGGATGTGGTCCGCGAACCTTCGCCACGACTGAACCCAGGTCAGGGTGTTCACTTTTGGATTGTGACGTCGGGTCGGGGCGCACCGGGGTCTTGCCCGTCATGACTTCGATTCCGCCGTCCGTGTGGCTGCTCATCGTGTGATGGACCGAGCGAACCAGCGCCAATTTGTCGGCGATTTTCGCCTGCAGCGGGAAGAGTTCGCACAGATCGATTCCCAGAACATTCGTGGGGATCGCTCCGAAGACGCTGCGGTATTCCGTCGGTGCCGTCGGCTTCAAATCGTAGGTTTCAAGTTGCGACGGACCGCCATGCAGGTAAAGCAGAATGACCGAGGTCTCGCGCCCCGACTGCCCCGCCTGCGCCCGACCACGCAGCACGTCGGCCAGCCCCAATCCGCCCAGCGCCAGGCTTCCCGCCTGAAGAAACTCGCGGCGGCGCAGTGGACCGGGACAAATTCGGGCAGTCATCACATCGTCCAGAAAAGGCCGGGAAATCACACCAACACGCCGCATCACAGATCATACCAATCCATCAACATTTGTCGATGGTTGCTTTCGAGGTGCCGGTCGCGGGAATCTGGGTGACGCGCCTAAGCCAGAATCTCGTTGACGACCCGGCCATGGACATCGGTCAAGCGGTAATCGCGACCGCCAAAGCGGAATGTCAGCCGCTCGTGATTGATCCCGAGCAGGTGCAGAATCGTGGCATGGACGTCATGGATATCGAGAACATTTTCCACAGCACTCATGCCCATCTCGTCGGTGGCACCGAACGTCATGCCGCCGCGAACACCACCCCCCGCCATCCAGATCGTGTAACCACTGACGTGGTGATCGCGTCCGTCGGTTCCGGAACTGTGCGGAGTGCGTCCCATTTCGCCAGCCCAGACCACCAGGGTGTCGTCGAGCAATCCCCGGCGCTTAAGGTCGATCAGCAGCGCGGCGACAGGTTGATCGGTGATGCGGGCGTTCTCGCCATGTCGAAGTTTCAATTCGCCATGCTGGTCCCAGGGAGAGTTATTCAGGTGCGTGCTGGGACAGGTGATTTCGACATAACGCACACCCGATTCGACGAGTCGCCGGGCACGCAGGCATTGCAGCGCGTAGAGTTGATCGTAGGAAATTGAACGATCGACGCCGTACAGCGCCAATGTCTCGGCCGTCTCACCCGAGACATCGCACAACTCGGGGACCAGCGTCTGCATCCGGGCCGCGGTTTCGTAATTGCGAATCGCCGACTCAATTTCCTGCGATGCTCCCTGCTGCCGGGCAAAGTCGCTGTCGCGCTCATTCAGAAAGTCGAGTTTGGCGCGCTGCAGAGCGCTCGAATCGGCGGCGACGATGTTATCGACCGGCACCCCTTTGGCGCGCACGAGTGTGGCCTGATGGACCGCCGGCAGAAACGAGCTGGCGAAATTCTGGAACCCGCCATTGGGAATCCAGTCGTTATTCAGCAGCACGTACCCGGGCAGTTGTTCGTTTTCGCGACCCAGACCATACGAAATCCACGAGCCCATACTGGGGGCCGCGGCGACCGAGCGGCCGGTGTGCAACAACAACGATTGAGCACCATGCAGCGGAGTTTCCCCCGTCAGCGAGCGAATCACGCACAGGTCATCCACGACTTTGGCCTGATGCGGAAACAGGTCACTGACCCACAGCCCCGACTGGCCATGCTGCTGGAAATTCCACGGGCTGCCCAGCCATTTGCGACCGGCGCTGACCGCCTGCGAACGGACATCGGGTTTCCATTTGGCAGGCTGACCCGTCTGCCGGGTCAGTTCCGGCTTGGGGTCGAATGTATCGACGTGCGACACGCCACCATCCATGAACAAAAAGATAATGCGTTTCGCGCGTGGCGAAAAATGAGGCTGAGTCTGAACCTCTCGTGCCGACACTGCCTGCGCCGTCATCCCCGCAAACGCCAGCCAGCCGAAACCCAGCGACGATTGCCGCAGAAATTCGCGGCGCGACGCATACGGAGGCACACGGCCCGGGCATACCGAGCCGGCACGGTCCACCGGATTAACGGACATACAGAAACTCCTTGAGATTGAAGACCGCATGCGCCGCATCCTGCCAGACCTGGGGATGCACCAGGATGCCCTCCGAGACACTGCGCAATTCGGCACTGCGCCGGACAAACTGCGCCAGACCGGCGATTTCTTCGGGTCGACCGGGACGGCCCAGGGCCCGCTGCAGCATCTGCGCGGCTCGCTCTTCGAACGACTGGGCGCGATCCGTCACGAGGTGAGAACTCCAGTAACGTGCCATTTCGGTCACAAACGGATCATTCAACATCGCCAGGGCCTGATCAGGCGCGTTGGTGACATCACGACGTCCCACTGTCTGTTTCGGAATCGGCTGGTTGAACAGTGCCAGGAACCGAGGGGGTTCCATCAACGTCATTTCCAGGTAAATGCTGCGACGCCCCAAGCCGTCGAGCGGTCCCTGGAACAGTCGCTTCTGCGAGTCCTCCGCCGTACGGTACGGTTCGATGGCCGGGCCGAACAATGCCGGATCGAGCCGGCCCGATACGGCCAGCAGGGCATCGCGTAATTCCTCAGCTTCCAATCGGCGCAACGGCAGGTGGTGCCACAGACGATTTTCCGGATCGACCTCGACAGCCGCCGGATCGGGCAGGCTGTGCTGTTTCCAGGTCGCCGAACTGACCAAAAGCCGAATCAGTTTTTTCGTCGACCAGCCTTCCGCCACAAATCGGGCGGCCAAGTAGTCGAGCAATTCCGGATGGCTGGGCAATTCACCCAGATGTCCGAAGTCATCGGTCGTGCGGACCAGCCCTGCTCCAAACAGGTAGTGCCAGACGCGATTCACGTAGACGCGCGCCACCAGCGGATTCCGCGGATCGACAACCCGCTGGGCCCAGCGCAGCCGACCGCTGGAACTGGCATCCAAGGGCGATGCATCGGCGAGCAACCGCACCCCGCCACGCGGTACAAGATCTCCCAGATCGGTGTAGGAACCGCGAATCGCCAACCGTTCGTCCCGGCCTTCATTCCATTCGGCGACCGAACCCACGGTGCGATCCGCCTGCAGTTCGGCGGATTTCGTCCGATATTCTTTGACTAACCCGTCCAGCACGGCATCGGCCGACAACGTTTGAGGGAGCCACTTGGCCAGCAGCGCCTCGTTCAGCAGTTGCACGTCGGCGGCTGAACAAGTTCCCGCCTGCCAGCGCTCAACCGCAGCCTGCACCAGCCGGGTGAGTCGACGGGCCCAATCGGTTTCGCTCGCCAGCCCCTCGAACAACGGCACGAACCGCGCGAGTTCATCCTGTGGCGGGCTGCCGGGGGGGTGCTGGTAGATCTTGGTCACACCAAACCACGAGCGGGGGTCGGCCACTTCGGCCTCGCTCGCCCCGCCGTAACCCACACGCGGGGGGAAGTAATTGTTCAACTCCTTCGTCGCCAGTTCGAAGTACACTCGCCGGGGCACTTTGTCGATCGTCCCCTCGAGCGAATCGAAATTGCCAGCGATCTGTGTGTTCCATTGCGGCACAGGCCGGCTCGGAAACGCGAGCCGTTCCGGGTTCAAGGCGCGATCGACAATGAACGACTGCGACGCGAACTTCCCCGATACGGCTTCCAGCGAGAAAGTGATGAGTTGGGCGGGGTCGAGTTGCGGACTCTGCAACGCCCCGGCCATTCGGGCTGACCAGACGTGTGAATAGCGACCGGCCGGCAACAGGTGCAGCAGCGCCTGATCGCCTTCGTCGGCGACAATCAGTTCGCCATCGCGTACGAGACCATGCTGCATGCCCGCCCCTTCCCAGCGCCATCCATTGGCCCCACCGTCCTGCGTGAAATCGGCCAGCAGCTTGAGATTGGCCTGGTTGGCCGCGACGCGTCGCTGACGTTCCTGCGCGAATTCTTCGGGCATCACGGGGGTGGCCAGCGATCGTTTCCAGAATTCGGCGATGGATGCGGGAAAGCCGGCAGCCGGTTTTTCGTCAGCCTTGATGGCCCGCAGTTGATCCAGCATCCCGCCGGGTTGTTCCACATCGGTCGCCCGCAGCCAGCGCTGTGAGATTTCGCTCTTCAACCGGGCCTTGAGCCCCCGCAATTGTTCAATCACCGCCAGATTCGGATCGACCGTATCAATCGGCCGGGCACTGAACCGCGTGCTCATCAGCATGCCTGCGAGCGAGTAGTAATCTTTCTGCTCGACGGCATCCAGTTTGTGATCATGGCACTGGGCACAAGCCAGCGTCGTCCCCAGGAACCCTTTGCCCAGGGTATCGATCATATTCGCTACCGCTTCCTGGGTGACACCTTCAATCGCCGAGTTGTCACCGTGGCGGCGTTCGCCCAGTCGCAACATCATGGGGCCAATCAAAGCTTCGTTAATGCCCGTGGCTTGATCCAGGCGTGGCGGCAGCAGGTCACCAGCGATCTGTTCCAGCACCAGTTGCTGATAAGAAAGATCGGCGTTGAAAGCGCGAATCAGGTAATCGCGATATCGCCAGGCATTCTTGGCAGGAACATCCCATTCATAGCCGTGGGTGTCAGAATAATGGACGACATCCATCCAGTGCCGAGCCCAGCGCTCGCCAAACTGCGGACTCTGCAACAACTGCGAGACCAGCGCATCATACGCCTGTGGCGCGGGATCGTTGACAAACTGTTCCACCTGCTGCGGATCAGGAGGCAACCCGGTCAGGGCAAAACTCAAACGGCGTGCCAACGTCCGCCGGTCCGCCTCCGGACTGGGAGACAACTTCTGCTCCTGCAGTTTCGCCAGAATGAAGCGGTCCACCTCGTTCTGTGCCCACATTCCCGAGACGTCGGGAACGGACACCGGCACGACAGGCTGCAGACTCCACCATTCGAGCCGATGCGCAAATTCGGCTTCCCAGGCACCCGCCTTGTCGCGACGGACGACCTCACCCACCCGGGGGTCGACCGCTCCGGTTTTGATCCAGGTCGTGATATCGGCGATGATCGCATCGGGCAGTTTCGCCTGTTTCGGGGGCATGGCCGAAACCCCCTCGGCGTGTCGCATCGACTGCAGTAACAGACTGTCTTCTGGCTTGCCGGGGAGGACGGCCGGTTCCCCGGAATCCCCCCCCTGCTGCCAGCCCGCTTTCAGATCGAGCCTGAGCCCCCCCTTGATCTCTTTCGCCTCGGCACTGTGACAGCGATAACAATGCTCCACCAGCACCGGACGCACTTTGCGTTCGAAAAACTCGATGCCATCGTCGGCCTGCAGCGAGGCCTGCACCAGCCAGGGCGTAACCAGCGCCAACAGCCCGCACAGAGTTCGGCACGGCCAGCGCCAACGGGGCATACGTACGGAAATCTTACCGGCCGGGCCGTTGTCCGGCGGCGCAACATCAATGGTCGTTGAAAAAGTCTGCGATTTCATACCCCATCGATTATAAAGCCGACACATCAGTGATGTCTTGTGTGACTGTCCGCGGAAATCATTTTTGTCGATGATTTCTGCAGGGCCAGGGGGGAATGCAGGGTTTGTTCGGCTCCACCGGCCCGCCCGAATACTTGTGGGTTCAGAAGGCTTCTGCAATTCTCTGGCAGTTCACTCAAATCCTCGCACCAACCCCGGCAGAGTGCATGCCCATGTCCCAGCAGATCCAGATTCCACTCAAACCCGGTTGGGTCGAAGAGGTCGATCCCAGCGCGAGTCAGGTGCGGACCTTCTGTCGGAATCCCACCCGCAGCGGACCGTTGCAGATGTCCTGGTGGAGCGCCGCCGACTCAGGGGTGATCACCGATAACAGTCTGCTGCCCGGAATCGCGGCGACCTTCGGCGAAGAACAATTCGGTTGCGGCGAACCACTCGCCGTCACTGCGGGAAATTGTCGATTCGGAGCGTACGGCAACGCCACCTTCTCGGCCCCGCCGGAACACAGCTATGCGGAAATCTGGGTCCTGTATAATGGAGAGGGATTTCTGCTGGTGACCTACATGTCGGCCGAAACGCCCGATCCCGTCGAACTTGACGAGGTGCGTGAGATGGTGCTGCAGATCGTCCGCCCGACGGCAAACTGAATAGCGCCATCCCGATTCGTCAGGGTGGCTGACCAGCAGCCACCCTGTGCGCGTCGGAAATCAGACCGCTGCGGGAGAAGAGAGGCGTCCCTGCTGTCGCCATAAGGCCAGCACCCCGATCGCGAGGGGAATAAGGAATTGGCCGAGTGACGACCATGGCAGGGCATCCCCGATCTGCAGGCCCAGCGTGAGCGTGCTCTTTCCCGGGAGTTCAGAAAACGAGGCGTCGAGACGCGCGCAAGCCGTCGCGAGCGCGACAATGGCGCAGGCCACCAGTCCCCACCGCCCGGCCCGCGCCGTCTTTTTTGCGAGGCGGACAAACAGTACCGAGACTCCGGCCGCCGGTGCCAGCAGAATCACATACAGCACCACGTAGGTGCCGACGACCAGTCCGGTACTGACGGCATGGGCCGCCGCAGGATCGGGAATGCCCAGCTTTTCGAGACCAGCCGCGATTCCCACGGCCAGAGCCAGTGCCAGACCCCAGCCCACAACGAGGGCCGGCAGAGGCAACAGGACAAAAGCGCACGCCGCAGCCACCCAGGAACGAGACAGCAGCGGCTTTCGCCGTTGAAACTCGCGGACGGCGACCGACGCGATTTCCGTGGGACTTCCCAGTGATTCAATGACATTCGCTTCCATGCTCATGACATCCTCGGTTTTCGAAGAAGGAACAGACAGACTCGGCACCGGCCCCTCGACCGGGCACACGTCCGGTACGAGAGTACCATCCAGCGCATCCGCCAGATGATCGGCCAGTTCCGCCACAAGCCGCGCGACTTCCTGTCGCGGCAGCGATCGACTCAAGAGCTCGCGCTCGACCCCTTTAAGCCAGTCCCGGCTCAACATGGGTTGCTCCCTGCAACACGTTTTCGACAGCCCCCACGACCATTTGCCAGGCACTCACCTGATCCTGCAGACGCCGCGCGCCCGAGGCCGTGACGCGATAGACAACCCGGTTTCGGCCAGCCACCGTCTCGCGCTGGCCGGTGATGTATCCGTCGGCTTCCAGCCGATGGAGAATCGGGTAGACACAGCCTTCACCAAATTCGAGGCGCCCCTTCGTCGAAAGGCGAATCGCCTGCACGATCTGATAACCATACATCGCCCGGGTCGAGAGCAACTGCAGGATCAGCAGTTCGGGAACCCCGTTGAGAAAGTCTGGATTACTGCGTCGGTTTGACATGGCGGGCTTATACCTCGAAGTTAGAGGCATGACAAGAGGGATTTTTAAAATCAGCGCGCCGACTTGCCGATGCCGCCTATATACGATTGAGTTTCTTTCTAGCGACCGGGCCTTTTTCGGACTTTTTCTATGCCCGTCGAGGAATGCTGTCACTCAGTCTTTTTTGAATGGCTGACAGGTGACTGCAGGTTTTCCGGTCTTAATTCCGCGTGCCCATCATGACCGACCCGGTTCACGAGTTTTGCTACGCTTAAATGTCCATCTCCAGTTTTTCCCAAGTGTCTGCCACGACACGAACACGAGGATTAACGCTAAAAACCGAGTCCTAGATGCATAAACGCCAATTGATTTCATTTCGTGAAAACGAACAGCCAAGTGTCGACGTGATTAGGGGCTTGCCTGACTCTCAATCGAGTTGGATAATTCAAGAGGGACTGCAGAACAGACCTTGGACGCGGGTAGATGTTTCGTCTCCACCCTGCGATTCACATGGAAGGTACACCCATGACTTAGGAGCGGGCAATGACCAAGATCTTGGATAGTGGCTATCAGTTGGTGGGTGCAGACCTCTTGCGGTTCGCAGACCGACACCCGGAGGGCGTCAAGCCACATGTGCGCCAGGCTTGGCAACAATTCCTACCGCACGCGGATGTCAATATTCGGCCAATTCAATCCGCAGATGCCGAAATCTTGCCCGGAACAGCAACTCGAGGATCGCTGGAAACCCTTACCATCGTCCAGGACCAC
>JAFEBR010001062.1 GCA_018242565.1 Planctomycetota bacterium
GACGTCGCTCGTGAAGCAGTCTTTGCAGCGCGACAAACCCTATCCGAAATCGATTTGGAGTCAGGCTCAAGGCTCAATCAATGTGCCGGCTACCGTGCCGCGATCTCGTTCAGAATTGGGGTCGCCCGGCGATTTTTTCGTCATTTCCTGCAGAAATGCGATCAGATCGGCCATCTCCTCGGGCGAAACCGCTTTTTCCAAGCCTTCGGGCATCAACGACTTGCCGGTACTGGTCAATTCCTCAAGCTGGTTTTTCAGCAGTGTCACGGTCTCCCCCTTCTCTTTTTTCAACGTGATGCTCGTCGCCGTCTGCGCGTCCAGCAAGCCGGTGTGGGTCCGGCCATTCGTGTCCACCGCAACATAGACCACGTAACTCGGGAGCACGTATTGATTGGGATCAAGAATGTGCGTCAACAAGGACGCGGCACTTTGGGCGGCGTTGGATGCAAGATTGGGACCAATATTGACCCCTTTCCCCCCCACTTGATGACAACTCGCGCAGTTCTTCGCAAAAACGGCCCCCCCTGCCTCCACGCGACCGCGCATTTGCAGAACTGACTGATAACTCGCGATCACGGCCTGCCGGGATTCCGACTGGGCGTTGCAAAAAACCTGATCGGCCAGCGACCGAATCTGGGAATTGCGATGGCTCTTCAACCCCTCTCGACGGATCGAATCGACGGCAGCAATCGAAACGCGGCCAGTCAGTGCCGCTTCCAGAAACAGCTTGGTCAGATCTTCCCGCGAGAGCAACGATTCCAGCGCCACTCGCCTCGATTCCGGCGACAACTGATTCCACATCTCTAAGACACGGTCGCCCCAGTTCACCTCTGAATCGTCGACCAGGGATCGCATGACGGCAATCAACACAGATTCCTCTGCATCAGCCGTTAGCATCGCTTGCAACCGCCCCCGACTGACAGCGGCCGGAAAGCAACTCAAGAACTCAACAGCCCGTGCCCGAGCGTCCCCCGGAGCCTGCGCATCGGAGACGGTCTGCAGCGCGTGTTGAAATTGTCCGTTCAACCAATCGCGTGTCGCCCCGTCAAAATCTGCGGGGTCAATCCGGCGACCGACCCTTTTGAGCCCCCTGCCAAGTTCAAGCAACATCGCCGTGGCAACTCCTTCCGCGCGAGGAGTTTGCAACGTCTGCAAGACAGCCCGCAATTCCGAGCGATGATTCCGTACGCCAATCAGTTGCGCAAGCTGAGCGAGCAGGGCAGCGCCTGCTGGTGTCTGGGCGAAGAGAGTGGAAGACTGCGGGGCCCCTGCATCGAGCAAGAGAATCTCAAACAATTCACTGGCGACGTTTGCAACGGAACTCAAAAGGGCTGTCCGCATCCACGCATCCCCGTCCGATCTGCGGGCTAATTTTGCAAGGACTTGAGCCACCTGCGGCCCGGTGGCTTCCCCTAGAGAAAACGCGGCCTGAAAGCGAACACGAGCCGCATCCGAATCAGCCAATACAATCACTCGGTTCAAGACTTCGGGATGCGACTTCAGCCATGGTTCGCTTAACCGAATCGCGTTTTCTTGAACCCCCGGGTGCGAGTCTTGCAAGGCCAACAAAATCGTCGCGGCATCGAGTCGGTTCCAACCCGCCAGCGTCCATAAGGCCAGTACGCGCGCCGGAGCAAACTTGGAGTTCGCCAGGACCACTTTCAGCTCTGGGACCAGTGTCAAATCGGGGCGTTCGTAGAGCAGACGATGCGCGGTATCACGGTACCAGCCGTGGGGACTCTCAAGCCGCGTCAACAGTTCGGCCCCACCGAGGGAAGCGAGAGCGGGGGGCTGGGGTGAGCGAAATCCACGCGGGGCCAGCCGATAGATCCGACCATTTTCACGCCCACTCTTCAGGTCGAGATGCCGCGCGACGTCCAGGGGAATGTGGATCGATTCCAAATACTCGCGGCTCATATCAAGAAAATACAAAGTACCATCCGGTGCATTCAGTGCATTGACCGGGCGGAACCAGATATCTGGCGAGCGGACCACCTCAGTTTGTACATCAACTCGTTCCGACCCGAATGTCAGCCCTTGTGGTATCAAACGGCGACGATGAATCAGATTATTCTGACCATCTCCGACGAAGGCCTGGCCATACCAATCCGCGGGATAGGTGCCTCCACGATAAATCGTCACGCCCGCAGCGGCATCAACGACATGATGACTGGCGCCCGGTGCCGTCGCTGCACGCTCGTTCTTCTGAATTCGCCGCAGGCTGCGAATTTCGCGCCAGCGTTCGATGGGGCTGATGCGAAAAATCGGTACGGGACCTGGCGCAATGTTATGGATTCCCCCGGGGCTCGCCAGGAAGGGGTTACGTGCCAGGTAATGGTCGGGCAGAACGATATGTTCCAGGGGCTGCGATTCACTGCAGGTAAAACGATTACCGAAATCGTCAAACGTGTTGCCGAACTGGACCGTGCCCGTGATTGCCTGAAACTCCAGGGTCTCGGGATGAAACCGAAAATCACGTCCCTGAATCGGAACCGGCCGAAACTCAGGCTGATCGGGTTTTGAAATCATTCCACCGTTGGGGCCCGTGGAACCATAGATCCAGTGATCGAGCCCAAACTGCAGGTTGTTCACCATCCCCTGCTGGTTGTTCGTTCCGAATCCCGTGAAGACCTTGCGACGTACGTCGGCGACACCATCGCCATCGGTATCTTTCAGGTACCAGATATCGGGTGAGGCGGCGACGTAAACGCCCCCTTTCCAGGGCACGACGCCAGCCGCCCACAACAGCTTGTCAGCAAAAATTGTCGCCTGATCAAACCGGCCATCGGCGTTCGTGTCGCGCAGCAAACGCACGGTTCCCAGGGGATCCTTTCCCTCGGAAGGCTTAAAAGGGTAGTCACGCATTTCACAGACGTAGAGCTGCCCTTGCTCATCGAAGGCCGCCGCGACGGGACTGGCCACCAGCGGTTCCGCGGCCACCAGTTGCATCTCATATCCGGGAGCGACCTCGAACTGCTGCACCGCGTCCTCAGCCGGTGTCGCCGGCGTGGGGCGCAGGTAGGCCTTCAACTCGGCCTCCGAAATATCGAGTCGCCCAACATCGACATCCGGGGACGATTTCTCATCCAACACGGCCGTGGGCTCTTCGTCTGCGGCAAACCCCTGTTGCGCACGAATTCTCAGCAGCACATCGCGAGCTTTCTGAAAATATGCCAGCACAGCAGCCTGGGCAGGGAATTTTCGCTTTTTATGCAAGTCCATTTGCCCGTCGATTTTGGCCACCCAGGCGTCGAGCGCCGCCTGCTGATACGGGCGGCGATTGTTGAGAATGACGTAAACCGGGTTCGTA
>JAFEBR010001063.1 GCA_018242565.1 Planctomycetota bacterium
AGGCACCGGCAGTTCGACCGGCAACAGCGTGTTCCCCCGGCGAATCACCAGTTTCAGTGTGTCACCGGCTTCGAGTCGCCCTAATTCATCCTTGAACATCTTGCAGGACTGGACGAGCTCATCGTTCGAAAACAACACGAGGTCATTCGGGCGGATGCCGGCCTCGGCCGCCGCCGATTCCGGCAGAATCGAATCGACAAAGGCCGGTGTGCGGTACAACACGTCAGGAACCATCACCAGACCAAAGTCGATGGGTGCGTATCGGCGAGGGTTCGAGGCTTCGTCAGATTTCTCGCTGCGGGCCACGAACTTTCCGCTCATGATTTCTTTGATCGCGGTCTTCAGCTCGGCAATGGGGATCGCGTAGTTGATCCAGGTATTCGTCTGGGAATTCCGCAATTCCTTGCCGATCATGCCCAGTAACACGCCATCGGGCGAAGTGATGATCCCCCCGCCGGACCCCGGGTTGTTGGTGATGGCATCGACCACGTAGACCGGACCGTTGTAGGGGGTCTCATAGGTGCCCCGGCGGGCGGTGAGCTTCGTCCGGGCGGCGATCACGCCATGCAGCACAGAGACCGGTTCGTCGCCAGTGGCCACCTTGAACATGTTGCTGAAGGCGAGGACCCGATTGCCGACGCCACCGGTCGAGGCATCGTCGAGATCGAAAAACGGCAAGTCTTCAGAATCGATTTTCAAAACGGCCAGATCGAGCGCCGGTTCGGCACCGACGATCTTCCCCTCGAATTTTCGTCCGTCATGCAGAACTACCGTGACCGCCTGATCGTCCAGCACGTGGCTCCAGACGGTGACGACATGCCCCTGGGGTGACACGAGAAAACCGGTGCTGTAGGCGTAGAGCCCGCGAATGCCGCCCGCACCAAAAATCTTGACGACACGGCGACTGACCTGGTCCACCACGCGTTCGCCATTTTCGGCAGCCGGAACGGCCGTCGGCCGCAGCACCACCGCCAGCCCCACCAGGCAGAGCAGGCTCGCCTGGAAGATGCGCGCGGCGGTTGAAATTCTGTTGGAATGCATCATGGTTCGCCGCCCCACCTATCGCTGATCACTGTCGGATTTTCCCGCCGCGGCACCCGCCTTCGCGTCTCCCTTGGCGGGCGGACCGAAAGTCACTGCGGAGAGCTGAAATTTGGCAAATGCCGTGTCGCCACAGCGGACCGTCCACAATTGCGGCAGACGCCGACCGCCCAACTCGACCTGCCCGGCGAAGCGGATTTCACATGGATCGACTTCTTCGTCGCGGAAGGTATCGAAGCCCACCAACAGGCCGGTGGCACGACTGAAATACCAATTCGTGCGTGCGCCGTAGCGTTCGCAAAACAACACATCGACCATTTCCCCCAGACCATCGAGCGGCTCACTGCCCAGGTAGTAGAACTCACTGAAACCCTGGGGTCCCAGAACGAGGAACCGCCGCAAATGGTGGATGGCCAGGAGCAAGCCGCCGCTGCCGGCCGGTTCATCTTCAAATTTGGCTTCCGCCGAAAGTTCCTGTGCGAACGGTTGCCGGGCCGCCCCCAACAACAGTGCCGAAACGGCATCGTTCACGCTGAATTCCAGAGGGCTCTGGTCACCTTCCGTATGGGCCGCGGTCAACTTCCAATTCCCAGTTTCCTTGGAGAAATCGCCGAACAGTGCCAGCCCCTTCAAGGTGCGATCGCGTTCCAACTGATTGAAGTAGTAATTTGTAAAGCCGGGCTTTTCGACATACAGCTTAGCCAGATGCTCGGGGGGCTTGGGTGGCTGAGGCTGCCCGGGCATCTGTGGCTGGCGTGGCTGCGGCCGCTGCTTCGGCTGGCCGGGCCGATCGGGGGGCTTCGGACCTTCTTCGCGCTGCGGCTTGGGGTTCAAGGTCAGCTCAGACTGACGGTGCAGCCCGCGCAGACGGACAAGAATTTCCTGCTTACGTCCATCGCGGCGGTAGACCAGCGGCAACTTCCAGCCCTTGGGATAGATCCCCAGCACGTTCTTGAACTGATTGACGCTGCGGATCGGACGCCCCGCAAACGAGACAATTTCATCGTCGTTCCGTAAACCCCGACGGTAGACCTCGGATTGCTCGAGGATACTCGTGACGACTGCCGATCCGTCGTCGCGAGTGGCCACGGCCGCCCCCAGGGTGGCATGGTCAACCACCAGACCGCCACGCAGCGAATCCATGAAGTTCTTGATCTGATTTATGGAAATCGCGTAGCCGGCTCCGGAATTCACACGACCACGCTTTTCAAATGAACCGCGGCCATTGATGCCGACGAGGTCACCGGCCGCATTGAACAACGGCCCCCCGGAGTTCCCGGGATTGATCGACGAGTCGGTCTGAATGCAATCGGCATATTCCAGAAACGAACCCGCCGGGTATTGATAGCGATGAATTCCGCTGACAATGCCATAGGTGACCGTCGGATAAAAGTCGGTGGCCAGCAGGAAGGGATTGCCCATGGCGAAGGTCCAGTCGCCAACCTGCAGTGTGTCGCTGTCTCCCAGTTTCGCACACGGGAAATCGTCGCGTCCCAAGAGCTTGATCATGGCCACATCGCCCGTGGGATCGATCCCCACAATCACGGCGTCGTACAAGACGCCATCGGCGAGCCCGCACTTCATAAAATTCCCAGCGCCGCTGGTCACGTGAAAATTCGTGAGGGTGTAACCATCCGGGGTGATCAGGACACCGGACCCGCCCCCCTGGCCGCCCGGTCCGAAGATGGCCACAACGGTCGGCGAGACCTGCTGGACGACGGCGACCCGCTGTGCCTCGGCGGCCGCGACGGCAGGATCAACCGCGAGGGCCTGTCGAGCCGTCAGCCCAACACAACCGCAGACGATTGCCAGCCCCACGGAGATGATGGAACGCCAGAGAGTCACGGTACTCATTTCAAACCTGCCAGATTCCATATCACTTCACCAGTTTCGCGTCTGCCAGATCGAGATGATCGCCGATGTCTGAGTTGTCGCTGCCAAAATCCACGGTGATTTCGAGATCACGAACGCCGCTCACATCGAGGTCGAGCGGGCGTGGCGCCTCGCGGCCTTTGATTTCGCCATCAAACAGCGGTTTGCCGTCGCCGGTGATTAACAATTGTACGCAGTGCCCCGACTCGGCGACGGTATCGTCAATTCCCGCGGTCGCCTGGAAGCGTGAATACTCGCCGGCAATGCGAAACCGCAGCATCGTTTTCGAATGCAGCGCGATGCCGCGAGGATAACTGCGCCCTTTGAGGGTGATCGGGGTCCCATCGAGACTGCGATCGCGACGGTATTCGTCGAGAATGCCGATGACATCGAAGAAGGGCACATACTTCGTGTCGCGGGGCTTTAGATCCGAGAGGTACTTGATTTTGCTGACACTGAAATCGAGGGCGGCAATCTGGCCCTGCGGCACTTCCACCTCGGGACCGGCCACCAGTTTGGCCCGCGCTTTGCCCGCTTCCCAGGTCAACTGGGTGGTTTCCAGCACGTCACCGCTCGTCAACTGAATCTGGCAGATGCTTTTCGGCAACGTGGGCAATCGGCGGTGGTAGACAATGCCATAGGCCTTGTCGCGGGTGACAGGCACCACTTCACCATCCAGCAGCAGATTGATTTTTTCGCCCACGTCGCCGGTGACTCCCGCGAGAAAGTCGAGCACGTCTTCTTTCTTCACCACGAGCAGATCGGTTGTCGATTCACGGGTGAGCAAGGCGTTCCAGTTTTCGTCCAGCTTGGGTGTCGAGACGCCAAATCGCACCGACGACAGGCGGGATACTGTGAGAGTGAGATTGCCAAAGGCCGTCTGGCACCGCGCCTTGTCACCCGTCACCGAAAACGATGAACACGTAAGCCGGGAACCGTCGACCAGAGACAAACGAGATCCCAACGACGGTTCGGCGGGCGGCGCCTGGGGAAACCGCACGGCCAGCAGACCGGGCAGCGGAAACGAAACGCTTTGCGTCCCCTGCTTCAGAACCGCAGACGAGTCGTTCAGTTCGACCAGTTCCCCGGTGGCGCGTTCCCCTTTGAGTGTTTCGATTTCGGTGGTTGGAAGCTGCAGCGCGGCGCTCAGCAGCAGAATGTGCCAGACAGGCATTGCGATTATTTCCCGGGGACGGCCGGTCGATTGGCCTCTTTCTTGGAGTAGGCTTCGGTCGCGTCCTTGTAATGAGCCGGAAACTGACGACCGATGCGATCTTTGACTTTGCTGCGGGCTTTGGCGGGCAGGTCACCCCATTCACCACCATCCTTGAGTTTCTTGGGGTCCACCTGACCGGGCGCGGTCGAACCCTTGATGCCACTGTCTTGTGCGGGAGAGGCCGAACGATTGGCCTGCCCCCCCTGTCCGCCACCACCGCCATTCTGCTGTTCTTCCTGCCGTTTGATGAGTTCATCCAGCGCGGTGATGATTTCTTCTTCGCGTTTTTGAACTTTTTCGCCGGTCCGCCCCAATTCCAGGCGGCGTTCGACATCGGTCATCTTGCGAGCCACTTCATCCAGCGACTGGTCCTTGAGCGCTTCGAGATCGTACTGCATCAGCGTGGCCACTGTCGAATACCGCACGGGCACCCCTTCGGTGTTCCGCAGCAACTGTTCGATGGTTTCCAGTCCTTCCATCTTCATCAGCAGGTGGTGCTGGCACACGGCCTTGAAGAACAGCAGGCTCGCGGGATCGACCACGTCGGCCGCCTGCACCCGGCTGAGAACTTCGAGTGCTTCTTCGAACATCTGGCGGTGCGCCAGGTAGCGACCGTAGTACAGATTCATATTCGCCGTGTAGAAACTGCCCAGCGACTCTTGCTCGAGCAGCCTGCCGTCTGGCGGGACCAGCGGCGCATGCTGCAAGCCACAGGCGGCCAGAAATTTCCGGGTGGCTTCATCGACCAGGGCAAACGTGCGCGTCGTCAATTCAAACAGGCCTTCGGCGGCGGGGGGTTCATCGGTCCAGACCCACAACGCGCCAATCTCTTTGAGCAACGTCTGGTCGGTCACGCTGCGCTGTGCGACCCATTCGAGGTTGCGGGTCCGCACGGTTTCGGCGTTCGGCGCGGCCATCGGCCCCAGCTTCTTGACTTTGATGTCGTTCGGATGCAGCAACGAAGCCGGTTGTTCTTCGGCTTGGGCGCACAACGTCACGAAGCTCACGCACACCCCGGCGAAGGCGATCTGTCGAAAAGTTTGACGCATAGGAATTCTCACTCGGT
Organism: Planctomycetota bacterium; assembly: GCA_018242565.1. Classification (GTDB taxonomy): domain Bacteria; phylum Planctomycetota; class Planctomycetia; order Planctomycetales; family Planctomycetaceae; genus JACQFH01. Next base: position 5,196 of record JAFEBR010001063.1, read on the forward strand.
GACTCGCGACGTTGAACAGCGTGTTACCTGGTTGGCGTGATTCGGAACCGGGTGTCGGGCAGCCACAGCGTGGCCCGCTCGAAATCCGGATGATCACCGGTTCCGACCGGTGGCCATATCATATGCGGCTCGCTGGATGCGCGCCTGCCGTTCAGCCAGATTTTGCAGCTGACCGACAATATCAGCATCCAGGGCCTGTTCCCCTTCGACCATTCGTCCCAATCGCTTCGTGCGGTGATTGATGCGCATCTGCAACGTTCTGAGCATCTTCAACTCGGCCAGTTTATCGACCAGTTCAGGTTCCTGCTGAGCCTGTTGGCTCTCTTGCTGCTGGCTCTCTTGCTTCTTCTTGTCTTTGGCCTTGTCCATTTCTTTCTGCAGCGCGTCAATCATCTCTTCGAGAGCGTCGATAATTTCTTTCTCGATCCCCTGCGTCAAATCACCGATCTCGGTTCGTTCCAGTCGCGAGACGACGATCCGCATGTCATCGCGCATCTGCTCGACCGCTTCCGGAAATGCGACCGCGCTCCCCTCTTCGCGCAGCAGGGTGATGGCTTTGGTCGCTTCGATCGCGATCTCTTCTTCCTGGCGGGCCAGTTGCAGCGCCCGGGCGGCATGCCGGTCGCTGCGTTCTTCGGCCGGCGTCTTATCGAGTTTCGAGGTGTTATCGTACACCAGCAACTGCATGGCCAGCATCCGCTGGAAGCGGGCTTCGAGCATGGCCAGGAACCGTTCGCGTTCTTCTTCGCGTAACTGCTTCAGAATCTCTTCCAGTTTTTCTTTCGCCTTCTGCAAATTGGCGATCGCGTCGTCCTGGGCGTCTGAAGCCGCGGTACGCTTTTTCTTCTTCAATTGCTCAATGGCATTCTCCATGTCGCGCTTGGCCCGTTCGAGCTCTTCCCGACCGGGAGTTTTTTGCGAATCCTGTGGCGAACCGCTGGGAGACTGGTCGGAGGGAGATCCCTCGCTGGGCTGCCCCTCGCTCGGTTGTCCCGGGCTGGGTTGACCTTCACTCGGTTTTCCTTCCGACGGTTTCCCTTCGGATGGCTTACCTTCCGCGGGCTGGCCCTCTGACGGCTTGCCTTCTGAGGGTTTTCCTTCCGAAGGTTTCCCCTCAGAGGGTTTACCTTCGGAAGGTTTGCCTTCCTGGGGCTGACCTTCGGCGGGCTTCCCTTCTCCCGGTTTATCTTCCGGGGACTTCTCGTCACCTGATTTCCCCGGTTTCGATTCACCGGGTTCTGATTTGTTTCCGTCGGGCTTTTCGACTCCCGACTTGCCCGGTTCCGGTTTCTCGCCGGGTGTTTTCTGGTCGCCCCCTTGATCATTTCCGGGCTTGTCCGACGGATCGCCTTTCTGCCCGTCTTCGGACTTAGGCTGACCTGGCTGGCCCTGGTTCTTTCCCGATGCCCCCTTGGACTTCGACCGGGCGTCCTTAGCTTCGTCTTCTTTCGACATCTGCTTGGAAAGCTGGGCCGCCTGCTCGGCGATCTTCTTTTGAATCGCGGCAATTTCGTCGGCCGGGGCCCCACGTTCGGTATCGGCCCGATTGGCTTTTTCGCGGGCAATCAGCTTGTTGACTTCTTCGATGTACTTCTTGAGGCGAGCCTGCTCCTCTTTCAGCTCTTTCTGCCGGTCTTCACTCAACAGCAGGTCGAGCAGCGAGTGCAGATGGGTGACCAATTCGTCCTGGCGGTCGATGGCGCTCCCCAGTTGTTTGTTCTCGCGCAACAACTGAATGAGTTCGCCCATCTGTTGGGTGATGCGGTCTTCCTTGATGCGACCGATGGCCCGGATCAGCAGATCGGATCGATCGGGATCAGATTTGCGGAGGGACTCGGCGATTTTGAACAGGGTGTCTTCGAAGCGTCGAAACCGACGCACGATGAGTTCCTGGTCGCCCGAGAGCGGGTCGTCTTTACCGGCTGGACTTTTTTCGGCCGCCGGTTCGTCGGGTGCCACATTCTTGGGCGGTTCGCTGCGAGCCGCGTCTTGTGCGAAGACCGTCGCCGACAGCCCGAGCAGAAAGACCGCCAGCGCTAACCCCTTCGCAAGTCCGCAACGAACTCCCATCGAATCACCTCCGTCCCAACATGTCATGAACGGGTACGACACCACACGAAATCTGAATGCCTGAAGGAATTCCTGCCAGGGGGGCTCTCTCGTGCAGGTCGTGTGCCGGAATGGTGGCAAACGCCTGCCGAGGAACCACGCGGCTCGCTCAAATTCCCAGAGGCATTAAGATTCCGATTGTCGCCTGCATCATTGCAGTCCTTCGATCAGTTTCTTTTTGCGTTCCTGTCGGGTTTTCTCCTGCAACTCTTCCTGTGCCTTGATGATATCACGCAACATCTGGAGAGCTTCGTTCACGGTTTCGAGTTTAAGCATCTGCGCCAGAACGGCTTCCAGGTGTTCGATCGTGGTGCTGACAAGGTCGACCGAATCGTCAAACCGCGAGAAGGGATCTCCCTTTTCCTCCAGAACCCTGCGCAATACGACGAGCGATTGATCCAAGTTATTATAATCCAGGGTGTTAATTGAATGGAGGGGAGAAATAATGCCCCCGTTAATTCTCTCCATCAGGGGCCGCACATCCGGGACAGCGTTGTTTTCCAATTCATCCCGAATATCCCCGAATTCCTGCTCGATTGACTGGGTTTCATTGGCGTTTTTGCGTATTCCGTTGGTGGCACGCTCGACGACCAGGGCCACGGCACCATCAATTTCCAGCAGTTTCTGGACGGTTTCGGCATCAGACTTCGAGCGCAAACCCCGCACCTCGTCCAGCCGGGTACGCCCTAACAGCAAGTCTTTGCGCGTGTTCCGGACTTCCTCGAGGATCTGCTCGAAACGACGCCGAATATTCAATTCCTTGATCGCCACCAACGCCAGCAATTCGTCGTCAGAGACGATTTTGAAATTGAACACCGCCCCGGAGGTCAGGTGGGGCCCCGTGAGGTTGTCGGAGTCGGCGGCCACGACCTTCAGCGTTAACTGCTGGCCGACCGCCAGGTCGAGGGGCAGCACCTTGAATTTCTCGGACAGCACCAGCGTCTTGCCTCCCGCCGGCGGACTGCTGAAGGGCACCGCCACGAATTCGGGATCAGGATCTTCTGGTTTTTTCTTGTCGAGCTTGTACGAGAAGTAGGCGTCGGCGATTCCGTAGTCATCGGTCACGCCATAGATCTTTGACGGATCCTGCGGATCATGTGTTTCACCGACGACGGGAATTGTGGCCTGTCGCGTAATCGAACTGCCAATCCCCTTCAAACGCGTCGCGACCTGCGGCGGCTCGTCTGCCCGGGAATGAATTGTCAGGCGAATCGGTTCGGCAGTGATGATGTCATCGGCATCATGCAGCGTCACACGCAAGACGGTTTCTGGTTCGAGCGGCAGGGGCAGACACACCTTTCCGTCCTTGAGCAGATCGGGATTAGCGACCGCGGCCAGGACCGCCGGCAAACGAAACAGGGTGCCTTCTTCGGGCAACAACGGCTGTTCAAACTCGAGACGATGACTCTGCTCGGCCACCCCCACCGAAGCGGGAGTGGTCACCGTTGCCGTTGCGGCACCGCGTTCCAAGCCAATCTCGTATTTGTCTGTCTGGATGCGGACGCTGCGCAGCGGCTTGTTAGCCGTCGCGGCCAGCAGCAGATCGGTTCCGGCCGGCAATTCGACTTTGGAACCCAGGACGGGCACACTTTTCCGTTCGGGCTGGCCGGCGGCGTTGCGGGCATTCAGCCCGGTGTATTCCGGATACAGGACATTCAATTCCAGTCTGGCGATTTGAGGCGGCTCCACAACCTGGATCCGCAAGGGAGACCGCGTGCTGAAATCACCGGCCCGCAGGTTGAGATCAATGGACTGGTACAATCCCTGCAACTTCAACCGAAACTGGCGCTGGCCGATCTTGGTGAGATAATCTCCCCCACCGCCACGAGCCCCCACGTTGCGAAAACGGAACTGTGCCCGATCAGGAATTTTTTTCCCTGCGGGCACTTCGGCCAGAATGGTCAGATCACTCCCGCGCGGATGCTTGTATAGCCGATCCTCAAATTCAACGACGCGCTCGCCCGGATCGGCGAGAACGTAGATTCGCAGATCGGTATCACGGCGATATAGATCGTCGGTGAACCACAGGCTGCGATGCATCCAGGTCTGGAAGACGTCCGCCTGCGCGATGCGAAAACCGACGATCGAAATGACCAGGCCGACAGCCAGCCCAATCGCCCGTGCCACGGGCCGCGTATTAAAGACCTGACTGAGTTCGAGATGGCCCGTCATCACGGCGGCTTCCTCGGCAGCCCGCAGTTGCATAGCCGACGTGAGGCTATGCAGCGTTTCCCGGCTTTCGGAGAGTTCCACCGCGTAGATCAATCGATCATTCAGTTCAGGAAACCGACGTTCGAGCACGAGTGCCAAAGATCGCGCCTGCAGTGATCGCAGCAACCGCAGCACGACAAACCAGGCCACAGCCAGGAAAACAGCGCAACCCACCGTGAACAACATTGCCTGACGGGTGCCGATTTCCGGTTCCAGCCAGTAGTCGATGGCCAGCGAACACCAGAAGGCCCCACCCAGGACAACCAGTACGAGCGCCAGACCTTCGATCAGGACGTAACGCCGGATGCCCCAGCGCAATCGCGACAGCACGGAAGGAAGTTCCGGCCGCTGCGGTTCTGATTTTGCCGGTGATCGTTTGACGCTCGACATGGTGGTTACCGAAAAACGATAGTTCGCCTCAACGGGCCATGACAACGGACGCTGTCACGGATCCGCCCCGAAACCCAATCCTCACGCTAATTTCAACAACTTTCTGGTCAGCCATTCGGCCGACAACAACCCGACCAGCAGATACATGACCCAATTCCGATCCCACAGGGGGATCGGGTTATCGTACCGAATCTTCTCGGTTGATCGGTCGGGGAGCAACCCCGGCAGTTCACGGGCCGCTTCGTCCAGCCGGAGATAAACTCCACCCGTTTCGGCACGCGCCAGCGATCGCAGCAACTGTTCGTTCTGCTCGGGATGGTCGAACTCGACGTTGGGCAGACGCACCGAAACGGTACCCTTCAACTGTTCGGTCGAATCGGGAATCGGCAACACGAGTTTGTAAGTGCCCGGCAAAGCCGCGACAAACGCACCCCCATAATGCCCCGGACGGGTCTTGTCGGCCAAAAGCGATACAGTCGGCGAGACAGGTTTTCCGGTCGGGTCATAGACTTCGAGCAACACTCGCTCGGCCTGATACTCTTTGAACTGCGGATCAAGCAGACGCGCCCGAACCTGCACGGTTGCCCCCAGGGGGTACTGAGTTTTTTCGAGCAGCAGGATGCCGCGATTGGTCCCGCGCAGTAGCCTCCCCTGCCCCACCTCACGCAGCATCTTGATCCACAAACGGTCGTAATAGTCCTCTTCGAGCGATCGCAAGCGCCACATTTCGCCGCTGCCGAGATACATGACGCGGCCGGCCCCAAAATACTGCGAAGCCAGTAGAATCGGTTGCCCCCGCGCACCGCTGCGCGGATCGGAAAACCGGGCATACACGGTTGCTCCCGCCTTGGGACCATCGGTCGGGAAGCACCAGTAGACGCCTGAAAATTCCTTCCAGGCGGCGGCGCTGGTTGCGGCATTTTCCGTAACCTGCAGAAAACCCGCTTCGATCCCTTCCCGGGTGAAGTCCACGGGCCAGGGTTGTTGAAATTCGTCATCCTCAATGGGGCGATGCGCATCGAGCACGACGGGATACAGTTCCAGCAATTTGGCCATTTCCTGTTTGACGGCGTCATTGGCTGTGGCCAGCGGAGTCGTATTCACTTCCGCGGCCACCAGCATGAGCCCACCCGCCTGGGCATAGACCCATTCCGAGAGCAGGTCCAGCGATTCACCCTTTTCCCCACGGATCTTCCGCCAGTCGGGGTCAAACGCGACGATGGCGTCGTAGCTGAACAATTCCTCGCGGGTTTCGGGAAATTGAAACAGGACCTTATCCGAGTCCTGGCTGATGCCGGGAACCCCTGTCTGCAGCAGCACATCGACGTCGATAGTTTTGTCGCGATGCAACAGGTTGCGGACCAGTTGGTAATCGCGCATCGGCCCCCCCGCGATCAACAGCACTTTCGTCTTCTTGTCGATGATCTCGATGCCGATGTCGTCTTGAATCTTGTCTTCGGCCAGCGCGGCAATGCGATTGACCGGCCGGACCCGCACGCGAAACGTTCGCCGGCCCGCTTCGGCGGGGACGTAATCGAACGTCACTTTGATCGGCACGCCATCTTCAATCAATTGCTCTTCGCGCGTTTCGACCAGGACCGGGTCGCCTTCGGCATTCTCTGGCTTACTCAGAAGTTCGACGGCGATCGGCTGACGGGCAATCCCCTGGCCGTTGACGAACACATCGATGTTGAAGCCGTCATTAATATGCACATGGGTGGGAGCCTGAATTTCGGCCAATTGCAGCGTTGAAGGTTTCTGGGTGCTGCCCACGCCGACTGGAATCAGCCGCACTTTGTTGGTGACGGCGAATTCCGCGGCAGAAACCGGATCAACGCCCGCGTTATTGCCGCCATCCGTAATAACCACCACGCCCGACAGGGTGTCTCCCGCCTGTTCGCGGGCCGTAGTCAGCAGGGCTTCTCCCAAGCGCGTTTCCACGCCACGCGGACGAACGATTTCCGCCCAATCGGGAGGACGAGCGGCAGCCGGTTGACTCGCAGCGGGAGGCTGAGCAGCCCCCGGTGCCACCGATGCGGGTGGAGCGAGTCTGGGCAGTTCCTGCTGTCGCGTCACCTGCGAATCAAACGTCTCGATACTGACGTGATGCGTCTGCCTTAACGTGCTCAACAGGTTCGATTTTTCGAGCAGTTCGCGAACCAATTCGGCCCGTGACGGAACGGCAGCCGTCGTCGCGGCGGCTTCGGCCAGATCCCAGTCCTGCCGGCTCATGGAAATCGAGGTGTCGACCAGGACGACGACCCGCGAATGCTCGGGTTCGACCTGCGATTTACGAACTTGCGGGGCAAATGCGATTAAGAACAGCGAGCCCAGTACGGCGATTCGCAACGTCCACAACCAGGCCCGCCAGCCGGGGTGCAATGAACGTGTGTCTCGGCGGGCCAGCCAGGTTGCGGCCAGAAACAGAACCACAAACCCAATCACAAACCCCAGAGTGGTCGGCTGCTGCAACTCGCGACCAAATTCGAGCGAAGTCCAGAACTCACTCCACGAAGTCCATTCCGGAAATAAACGTGCCAGTCGTTCGTTCATGGACATCCCCCCGGCATGTGCACGACGAACGGTTTCCGGGCGAATGCTCTCCGGGTCGAGAATTCCGACAGTTGCCTCACCACGCGGCGCTGATTCATGCACGCACCTCGTGTGGCTTGGGGTGGTAACTCAACCGCAGCGCCAGTGCCTGTTCGATCAAGAGGACGATCAGCAGGATCACCAGCACATAATCATGGATTTCGGTTTTCGATTCACTCCCCAGCACCCAATGAAAGTCGCCCACTTCCTGAATCTGCACACGCACATCGGGGCCGAGGCGGCGTTTGATGGTCTCATTCGGCG
>JAFEBR010001064.1 GCA_018242565.1 Planctomycetota bacterium
AAGATTTCAAGAAATTCTACGCGGAGAAAAAGTCGTAGCCACACGTTTACGGTTCGGGGGTGCGCGTGCGTTATGAGGTTGCCCCCCTTGGATCCCGGTCCAAACGGGTATCACAGGGGGCAACACACCAGCCGCTGTGCCCCGAATGACTCGCGACGTCGTGAAGCGCATTTTCTGATTACTCAGGTTTTTTGGATCCCACTGTAAAGCACCATGGCCAAAGCTCGTGCCGTTCTCAAACGCCTGAAGGCGGTCAAGAACATCCGCAAGATCACGCGGACGATGGAATTGATCGCGACCGCGCGCTTCAAAAAGGCAATGGATCGCGCGACCGAGGCCGCGGCATACACGAATAAGATCGCCGAACTGGCGGCCGACTTGGCCGAATCGGCGTCTGATTTCTCACATCCCCTGATGGAAGTTCGCGAGCAGCGCAAAACGGGCGTGTTGCTCGTCTTGACTTCGAACCGTGGTTTGTGCGGCGGATTCAACTCGGGTGTTCTGAAACAGGCGCAGCAGAAGATGCGCGAAGCGGCGGCCAATTCCCAGAAGCTGATTCTGGAAGTCTCTGGCAAACGTGGTCTCAATTTTTTGCGATACCAGAACGCCACCGCCGACAAATCCTTCACCAACTTTGACGACAAGCCCCGCTTCGACGAAGTGGATGCGATTGCCTCGCGGTACATCGACATGTATGTCGCCAAAGAGATCGACTGGGTCGATGTGGCCTACGTGCAGTTTCACTCCATTTCGAAGCAGACGGCGGTCGTTGAGACACTGCTTCCCTTGAACAAACCCGCCGGAAAATCGGCGGCTGACAAACCTGCCAGTTCGGGAATTCAATACGACTTCTACCCGTCGGCGAAAGATATTCTGGAAGAGATCCTGCCGGCAGCGTTTAAGGCACGGCTGTTCAAGTGCTTCCTCGATGCGGCCGTCAGCGAGCAGATCTTCCGGATGGTCGCCATGAAGGGTGCCACCGAAAATGCCGGGGAAATGATCAGCACGCTGTCTCGT
>JAFEBR010001065.1 GCA_018242565.1 Planctomycetota bacterium
CAAGGTGTTTTTGTCGAGTTGTTGTTGCTTCAGGAAGTTCGTGATCCGTTCGAATTGTCGAAGCTCCCAGGCGACACCAGCGTCGTAAGGGGCGGCAGAAAACTGATCGCCAAAGATTTTGGGTCGCGGGTCGTAAGGGGCATGTGCGTCATACAGATGGATCCAGCAATGAAACGGGCGCTGGCGCGGTTGCGCCAGCCACGCCAGCGCGGCATTCACAACGTCCTGCCCATCGCGTCGACGTTCCCCACCGTGACCCGTGGCCTGACCTTTCGACAAATCGTCATCGTAGGTATCAAATCCCCTGTCGAGTCCGAATTGAGAATCGAGGACCATGGCGGCGACGAAGGCCGCCGTGTCGTAGCCCTGCTTCTTCAAGATCTCTGCCAGGAACGGAATCTGTTTTCCCAGTCGGCCGACGCCGTTAACCCGCAGGCCATGTTCCGGGGGATACAAACCCGTCAGCATGGTGGCATGCGATGGCAAGGTGATGGGGGCCGGGGCGTAAGCGTGTTCAAAGACCACTCCCTGTCGGGCGAACGCATCGAACGCATCCGTCTGACCTTTCGTATAGCCATAGGCGCCCAGTCGGTCGGCACGGGTGGTATCCAACGTCACCAGGATCACGTTGAGCGGCGGAGAGGTGTAGGCGCGATACCCCCAGGCGGCGAGCGCCAACAACGGGACGACAGCCAGTACCAGCCAGCGAAAGATACGAGCCTGGGATGGCGAAGGCGAAGCAGCGACAGTCATGCCTTAATTCTCTGCAGGTGTGTTGTGACCCGTGGGGGACGGTGGAGGTGCGACTGTCCTGGGGGCGCGGTTCTTCACGAATCGCAGGGCGGCGGCGGCGGCCTCGTAACGTGGATTCAAGGCCAGCGCGCGTTCAAAATGCTCGCGGGCAGTCGGAAAATCCTGTTGCTTCAAGGCCAGCGCTCCCAGGTTGTATTCCGCTTCAGGAAATTCGGGGTGGAGTTCGAGCGCCCGGCGAAGTTCCTCACGCGCAGCATCGAGTTCGTCACGGGCCAGGAGCAGTGAGCCGAGGTTGTTGTGCGCGCGGGCGTCTGCGGGCGACACCCGCAGAGCCTCGCGATACTGCTCGATCGCTGCGTTCCAGCGTCCCAGTTGTCGGTAGACGCTTCCCAGGTTGTTGTGCGATTGCGAATGGCTCGGGTCCAGTCGGATCGCCTGCTCGTAGTGCTCGGCGGCCTGTGGCCATTCACCCAGGCTCTGCCTTTTGGCCGCCAGGATGAAGTGCATTTCTGCACTGTCTGGACGACTGCGGGTCAAAAACTCGAGTTGCTCGATGCGCTTCTGCAACGTGACCTGTTCGAAATCACGGTGCAGCAGGTTGGCGTCGTCCGCCGAGTCGAGCAACAGATTCAAGACAACTTCCCCCATTTCGTCGCGAGAGCGTCTTCCGAGCAGGACTCGTTCCGGGGGGATTTGCGGATTCCGCGGATTGTCAACTGAATTGTCATAAGTGATCTGCATTTTCAGTTTTGTGCCGGCGGGAAAATCGAAGGCCGGGGCGTAATCGTAGCGCAACTGCCAGTTAAAATCCCAATCCTCGATTCGCAGCAACCACGATTTGGCACCATTCGGTTCCACGGCCCAGATCTGCATGTCTTTTCCACGGAAATGGGCGTGCGGACCGATTCCCGTGACCCGCGCGGGAACAGGCAGCGTGTACTCATCACGGACCACATAACTGCGTTCGCCCGGCGGAATATCGATCTCTCTGGCAATCAGCGCCGTGATTCCGGGGTGCAGGGTGGGTGGGGCCTTCGCGAAATACAAACCAATGGCGGATTGCACCTGCTCGTGTTTGCCGGTCCCGACGAGATGCAATTCGAGGACCAGGTCGGTGCCCGGGTCCAGTTGCCACGAGAGACGTTCATCCGGTGGGGGTGGTGAACAACCCGGCAGCCAACCCAGATTAAACCCGACTGGATTGCGCCCGCCCTCCAGAAGTGTACCATCGTAACCAGGCAAAGGATCTTGTTCGTCGAGTCGCCGTGACCACCCCGTACGGTCAATGGTGAGAAACGCATGGTGCACGACCTTGGGATTGCCGGGTTGAAAATCCCAGCCTTTGACGAATCGGGAGTGTTGGATTGGGACGCGAATCGCGAAATTTCGATTCACATCCTGGGTGTCTCCGGTCAACACGAAGGGCTCGGGCATTTCAACGACGAGGTCGGGTTCACCGTATTTCCATCCCTTAACGAAGGCCGGTGGCTGTGGACTTTGCGCACAAGTCCCTTCCGGCGCGCCTTCCTGTGTCCATTGCGCGATCATGCCGATTTCAGTCGCCGTCAGACTGTCGTCATTGTCAAATTGGCAATATCCGGGTACAGCCGACCACGGGGGCATGATTCTGCGTGTCGTGACATCAGAGATTTGTCGGGCCCGTTTTTTGACATCGTCGAAGCTCAACAGGGGAAATGGGCCGATCGACTCAGAGCGGTGGCACTTCGAGCACTTTTGAAAAATGATTGGCGCGATGTGCTCGCAAAAATTCAGGCTGCCGGGCGGACGCATGACATAGGCGGGCGCGGGCGCTGGTATCGCGGGGGGCGTATCGTCGTGTGTTGCCGAATGAGCGCCGGGAGTCGCCACTGTCGGTCGACAGCCGCAAGTCAGCAATAGTCCGATGATCAGGCCGGCGGCCAGGCCGGGCATAAATCGATTGGTCTGGCGCGCCGGGCTCACGATCAGGTCGATCAGACAATCGTCATTCTGATGACGTGGTCGGGTTGTCGGCTGGCTGGTCATGGCACGGTGCCTGGGATGTCGCAGCCGATGACCGGCGTTTCGCGGAATGCGATTCGCTCACCCCTGAGGAGCGTGTCGAGTGTGTCCTGCAGGTCGTGCTGCGTCGCTTGTGCTCGGCGCTTGCCGAAGTCTGTAAACATGTCGTCGATGCGGCCTCGATAAACGACCTCACCATTCGATTTAAACACCACAGCCTGTGGGGTTTTCGTTGCCCGGCAATACGCTACCAGATTGTGTTCCGGGTCGCGCAAGGCGGGTGGCTTGAGTTCGTATTCGCGCAAATGTTCCTGGATTCGCACGCGGTCTTCTGCAGGGTCTGCATAAACCAGCCAGAATGCAACCTGTTGCGACCGATATCGGTCGTAAAAACGTGCAATCGTGGGCGCGTATCGATTCGCAATCGGACAGTCGGTATTGATGAACAGAAAAACGATGGCTGCCGCCGAGGCGTTGGCGAACGGATGGATTCGCTCGCCGTCGATGACGGATTCTGCCTGCAAGTCTGATACGTTGGCGCTTTGTGCAGGGGAACCGGGTTTGGTCGCCTGTTCAGAGCCGTGCATTCTGGCGAGAGGGGCTGCGTGCTCGGGGGCACAACCCGTGAAAACAATCGCAGACGCAATCCAAAACAGCCAGTTTTTAACGGTGCATCGGGACCCTGTGGAGCACTTCACGGCGGAACGCATTATTTTGAGGACATGTCTTCAGTGATTTCTCGCGGTGCACGCATGTTTTTCCAGTCTAGGCGTGGTGAGTGTGGTGGTCAACACGCGGTGGAGAGAGGGAGCGAGCGGAAATTACATTGCTGGCCGACACGCCGGGATCGCAAGCACAGCGGTTTGCCTCGCGCAATATCAATTCGCTGAAAATGGTTGTCCTGGCTGCGCCAGCAGTGATTCGAGAAGTTGGCGTGAGACGGCATCGCGGGCAGCTTGCCGGACAGACCGGCCTTTGTCGTCGGTCGCTGAGGGGGAAGCTCCATATTGCAGAAGGGATTGTACAATTTGGCTTTGTTGCTGGAGCGACTGTGGGGTTCCTGTGCCGCCGCGGCCTGTTCCCTGGACCGCGAGGTGCAAAGGAGTTGAACCGCTGTCGTTCCGGCAATGCACGTTGGCTCCCAATTTGAGTAATGCCCGCACTGCGGCAACGCTGCGGGTGCGCACAGCGCGGTGCAAAGGGGTGACCTGATGCTTGTTTGTGCCATTGAGGTCGGCGCCGCCTGCGACGAGAGCGTGGATCGTTTTTGCCTGCCGTGCCGGGGACTCGTGGTTTGTATCGCACGCGTAGTGGAGCGGCATGTCGCCCAGCCGGTTCCTCGCGGTGACGAGTGCACCCCGTTTCAACAACCGCTTCACGAGCAGTGCCTCGAACGCCGCGGCGGCGATGTGCAGTGCGGTGTCATGGGCATAAATGTAGTGACGGATCGGGGTTAAAAAGAATTGCTCCGCGTTTTGGGCCGAGGCGCCCACGGGGATGGGGGCGGAGACCAGTTCGGGTTCGGTTGCGAGCAATGTCTCAACGAACTCGCGATCCGAATTGGCAATCGCCTGAAACAATTTGAGCAGGCTGGGCGAGTCTAAAGGCGAGATGCGACTGGCTGTCATCGATGGAATCTCTCGCGGGACTTGAGGAGCGATAGGAAATGTTTTCAGCTTAATTGTCTGAAATCGCAGTGCGAATGCCTAGCGGAATTCTGCGAAAAGCGGGACTGAGTTTTCGTCGACCGGTGGAACTGTGTGTGTCGGTCGCTGGATTCGGCTCAGTCTGGTGTGGACGCATGGTCGCGATTTGTGGGGCAGGTGAATGCCGTAAATTCGATTCCGTTGACCAATGTGTTACGATGCGTTTTGTCGGTTACCGATCCGGTGTGACGTCGCTGGCGATAAAGCTGTGCGAACTCGTGGCGGTTTGATGCGCTGGCGGTGTTTCACGCGACTTTTTCGATAGAAGAGTGGGCAATGAATCGCAGAGCCATGGTGCTGGCCGGCTTGTGTTGGATGGCAGCGGTGTCGTCGGTTGGCGCCGACGACACTCGATTCTCACGACTGGCGTTTGGTTCTTGTGCCAAACAAGACCAGCCCCAGCCCATCTGGGGAGCCGTCGTGGACTGGCGGCCGCAGTTGTTTGTATTCCTGGGGGACAATATTTACGGCGACACCGACGATATGCAATTGCTCCGGGCGAAGTACGGGCAACTGGCGGACCAGCCGGGATTTCGCGACTTGAAAAAAATCTGCCGTGTCGTCGGGACCTGGGATGATCATGATTTTGGTGCCAACGATGCCGGCGCTGAGTTTCCCAAAAAAAGGGAGTCTCAACAGGTGTTTCTGGATTTTTTCGGCGTGCCGGTTGATGACCCGCGTCGATCACAGGAGGGTGTGTACTCGGCTGAAGTGATCGGTCCACCCGGTCAGCGTGTGCAACTGATCCTGTTGGATGCGCGGTACTTTCGTAGTCCGTTGAATACGGGGGCCAGCCGAGGAGAACCGGGGGAAGGGCGGCGCGGAAAGTACTTACCGAACGAAGATCCCGACGCCACCGTGTTAGGCGAGGATCAATGGCGCTGGCTCGAAAAGCAGTTGCGAATCCCTGCCGAGGTGCGAATTGTCGGGTCTGGGGTCCAGGTGGTGGCTGATGAACATGGCTGGGAGTGCTGGGGGAATTTCCCCCGCGAACGGAAACGACTCTTCCATTTGCTTCGCGATACAGGTGCAACCGGAGTCGTGCTGCTCAGTGGCGATCGTCATCTGGCGGAAATCTCGAAGCTGGATGCTCAGCATCCCGACGGCCCCGGCTATCCCTTGTACGATATCACCAGCAGCAGCCTCAATGCTCCCAGTGGGAATCTCACTCGGAGCAAAGTGCGATTTGCCAATGAAATCAATTCCTACCGCGTGGGATTGCAGTATTTCGATGTTAATTTCGGCACGATCGAGATTGATTGGACACAGGCCGATCCATTGCTCCGACTTCAGATTCGTGAACAGACTGGAGAAGTGGTGCTGCAGCAGAGAGTCTTGTTGAGCCAGTTGCGCGCACCGCAGAAAAAATAGCCGACATGCGGGGGAGGTGCGAGGTGCGGTACCTCATGCGCCCTGGAAACAGCAGGTCTATGGGCAGAGGCCCGACGGATCGAGCCTGCAGCGAGTCGTTTCGTGGTTTCAGTTTGTGGTGTCGGTTTGAGGAACTGACGCGGGTCGCGATGCGGGCTCCGTTGGGACTGTACTGGTGGACTCACCTGCAATCCGATCGGAGTGTTTTCGAACTCGCCCCAACGGATGGGCTGGAATCCGAAAGCGATAGTATGAGTTCGATTGCCTTCCGGTGTTCGAGAACTTGAACCCGTATCTTTGGGTGTTCGGGATTTGTTCGTAGTGGGGGACGCAATGAAATTTGAAGCCCGACGGGAATGGTGCTGGACCACGGTGTTCACGCGAGGATTGGCGGTCGCCTTCCTGCTGTTGGCCGTTTATGCCGCCCGGCGGGTATTTGAATCCGGCGCCGAGGGTATCTTCCCCCAATTGATGTCGATCGTGCCGTGCATCATCTTTCTCTGGATGGGGATTCAGGAAGGCCTGAAATTCACACGGATCGATTACGAAATCTCTGATGCGGAATTACGGATCCGGTGCGGTTTTCACAAGTTCTGCATTCCTCTGGAGTGCATTCGTAAGGTGGTCCGATCCCGCTGCGCTTTGCCCTGTGCCTTCTCGAATCAGGCGTTGGAAGTTCATTATCTCAAGGGACGGCTGTGTGGCCACAGGATCGTCGTGGCACCGATCGATCAACAGAGGTTTCTCCAGCTTTTGCGGGCCGGCAGTCCAGCCTGTGAAATTGTGGGTGCGGAACTCAAGGAACTTTCTCTGGTGGTCAACCCGGCGCGAATCGAGGAAGAAAATGTCGTGCCCATTTCAGTCACGGCCGCACCAGGAATGCCAGATGCCTCGTAGAATGGTCTGCAAGTGTCTGGCAAAGCGAGGTCCATCACAGAGAGGTGACGTCGCCATTTGCTCACGGAGTCGCGACCGAATCTCCGACAGTTGCGGTCGATTCGACGCCAGCGAGACAGCCAGTTCGACGTAGCGGGTTTCGCTGTCGGCGATCGTCTCCCAAAGTCCGATATTTGAGAGATGGCTGAACGAATGGCGGCTGGCAAACGTCTCTCCGGGAAGCGTCACAACCGGGACCCCCATCCAGAGTGCTTCAATCGTCGTCAAGCCCCCAGTGAACGGCATCGGGTCGAGCGCCAGATCGATCCTCCCATATTCGGCTAACAACTCGGCGTGCGACGACCAGCCCTGAAATTCGAGGCGTTCCGGCGCGATTCCGAGTGCCGCAAATTCGCGAGTCAGACGTCCGGCGACCGCTTCCGTTTGAAATCCGGTGTATTTCAGTACCAGGCGGGAATTGGGAACCCGTGCCAGTACCTGGGCCCAGATGTGCACCGTTCGGCTTGAGATTTTGGCAGGGTTGTTGAAGCTGCCAAAGGTGACATGGCCGGTGTCCAGGGCCGGAAGTGGAGAGACGGGTGGTGCGTAAACAGGGGGATCGTACGTGACATATCCGTCTGGCATGCGCAGGACACGTTCTGAATAATGGCATTCCAGCTCGGCGGGAATTTCCCAGTGATCGGCAAGAATGTAATCAATTGCCGATAAACCGGTTGTCCCCGCGTAACCCGCCCAGGTGATCTGGATCGGTGCTGGTTTGCGCGCAAACGCCAAGAGCCGGTTTCGCGCCGTGTGGCCGGCCAGTTCAAAGAGGATGTCGATCTGGTCCGCGTGGATCCGCCCGGCCAGGTCGGCATCACTCAAACCGGCGGTGAAATGCCAGGTGTTCACCGCAGCACGACATCGAGCTGTGAGATCGTCTTCGACCACCCGGTCGCTATAGCACACGGCTTCAATCTGGTTCGGATCGAGGTTTTCGAGTATCCGCACCAGGAAATATCCCACCGGATGTCTGGCTAAATCTCCCGAGACGAATCCCACCCGCAGCCGACGATGGGGATCTTGGCGATCGCGGAAATGCTGAGTCACCAGTGGCATCGATGCGGCGATTCGATCCTGAAATGCCTGGTGATGGCGATTGAGTTCCGATAGCGAGAGTCCCTCCTGGTAATGCAACGTCTGCAGCAGATTGCTGAATGCTTCGGCCAGATTCGGCTTCAATTCGACTGCCCGCTGATAGGCTTCCAGAGATTCTTGGATTTGGCCGAGGAGTTTCCACGCGTTTCCCAGGCTGCTATATGCTTCCGCGAAGTCGGGTTTCAGATGCACGGCCTGCTGCAGGCAGACAACTGCCTGGTCCGGTGACCGCAGGTCCGTGAGTGCTGTGCCGAGGTTGTTCAAGGCTTCAGGAAAGTTGGGTCGGAGCGTGAGTGCCCGTTCAAAGCAGTTCACGGCTTCTTCGAGATGACGACGTTTCAGCCAGATCGTCCCCAGGTTGTTATGGGCTTCCGGAAAGTCGGAACGGAATTGCAAGAGTTCCTGGTAGGCGGCGGCGGCTTCATCGAGCTGGCCGCAGATCAGCCAGACGGTGGCCAGATTGTATCTGGCTGCTGCGAATTCGGGGTGCATCTGCAGCGCTCGCTGGAACGCGGCAATCGCGTCTAAGGGGCGGCCTTGGGCCATCAACGTGTTGCCGAGCGCATATTGTTCGTCCGCGAGAGGGTGGGGCGGCGCAGGTGTTAACGGCGGAGGCTGTCCCGTGGTGGTCAAATCGCAGGAATGTAGTCGTGCCAGGTTGTCACGAGCCGATGGGAAATCAGGACGTAATTGCAAGGCGCGCTGGTAGGCGTCGGCGGCCTCCGAGGTGCGGCCCAGGGCCTGCAGAGCATTTCCCAAATTATTCAGGGCCTCTGGCCAATCGGGCCGAACGTTCAATGCCGCCCGCAAGAATTCGGC
>JAFEBR010001066.1 GCA_018242565.1 Planctomycetota bacterium
GAGGACGGAACCGGCGGTGCCACGGGGGATTTATTCACCATGCTGGTGCTGAAGCCCTGCAGGTTGTGATGCGATTCTCCCACGGCGATCGTGTTCGAAAGTCCATCCTTGATGTTGGTGAACCGCTGCCGGCACAGGCTCTCTTCGTTCCACCAAAGAGGGTCCGCCGTGTGTTTCGCGACCCAGGCATCTGCCATGGCCTGATTGAACCCGCTGTCCCAGGCGGTGACGAACACACCGTCACTCTGGCTGTAGGCGTAGCTTGTACTCCCTTTCTTGCTGATAATATCTCCGGCCTGGGGAGGGGAGTGGATATCATAACTGCCGCGGCTCCAGGCGTAACTGGAATAGCAGGGGAAATACGGATTGACGGGTTCCGGCATTGAGGGGCACGTAAAAACGGGTAACGGCCCCGTGGCCAGTTGCGCGTTGGTCAGCCCACCGGTCACCCCGGGAGTCACATTGTCGGTGCCGCCGACGTGCAGATTCCATTGGCTGTAGATATTACCCTGCTCAAGATACGGCAGGAGGTAGATCGAGGGTGGCGTGTGCCGGTATTCATACCAGATGTTCTGCATTCCCGGGTTGATGTCTTCCGGGCCAGCGCCGCAGCGGGCCAACGAGGGGATGAACTTGCGGGAACCTTCAAAGTTGTGCAGCGCGATTCCTATTTGCTTCAGGTTGTTCAGACACTGCGACCTGCGCGCGGCCTCCCGCGCCTGTTGTACGGCCGGCAGCAAAAGTGAAACCAGCACAGCAATGATGGCGATGACTACCAGCAGTTCGATCAGCGTGAATCCGGACCGCGTATGGTGCGTCGCACTCCGCTGGCGTGTGTTTTTCATGGGATACTCCAAGAGAAGAAAAGGAACAGACTCCGGACCGAACCGCGGCTGCTTATTTCGCCGGTTCGGCGCAGTAGACGAGAGTCAGTAACGCATAGGCGGTCACGAGATTGGGATCGCCTTCCATCCAACGCTTTTCGGAATTCACCCAACTGCCGTTGTCTTTCTGGCGTTTCAGCAGGTGTTCAGCCAATTCCGATCGCCAGTCGTGTTCGACCCCTTTGGCATCGACGAACCTGGGTGAGTTCAGGGCGTCGAGACACTTGGCAAAAGTGTGATAGTAATAATAGAGCCCCCCTTGCGCCATGCCGGGGTGCTCGTCCAGGGTATATTGCGTTCGGATCCACTGCGTTGCCGAC
>JAFEBR010001067.1 GCA_018242565.1 Planctomycetota bacterium
CACGGGGCCGTGGAAAACTTCGTCGCGATGCCATTTCAGGTATTGGGGTTCGGGCAGATAGATCTGCGCCTGCGGTGCCCGTAGAGGTCGGCCATGAAAGGTCATCAGCCATTCGTGGAAGCCGGTTGAGCCATGGGCCCGCTGCGAAATGTGCAGGGCGAATTGATCGCTGATCGAAATGGCCCCCAGATCGAAGAGTTTGTGATGCAGGCTGCACAGCGCGAGGCCGTTGGTTTCGATGTCGGGGCCCCCGGCGACGTGCCACTTGATGTGGGCGGCTTCCAGCCCGACGTGCTGGTTGCCAATCCGCAGATCGTATCCGCAGATGGCACAGCGAAATTCGTAGGCGACCAGAATCCGATCACGAAATGCCGGATCTCGGCGTCTGCGTGTCGGTTGCTGAAGCTGAATGTCGAGCCCTACGCAACTCAAGATGTCTTCGAAATAGGTGGGCGGAAAGTGTTGTGACAGAATCTCGAGGGCCACCTCGGACACGAGATTTTGATCGGAACGCAATAACTCGAAGATTTCCGGAGTGAACCCGCCGCTGACGGCGTGCTTCACAAGTTCCGATTTTTTGGCGTCGCTATGACCGTGTCGTGAGATGACGGACTCTGTATTCGTTAATTCCCAGACGCCATCGTTCTGCAAGCGCCAGAAGGGATACTCCGGATGACACGATTTTCGCTGGGGCCCGAATTCCCGCAACAAAGCCCCGACGTCACGATCGACATCCACGAATGGAATCAACCGCTGGTCATCGTTAACGAGTTTGCCCAGTGCATAGAGCAGAAGCAAAGGTTTGTGGGGAGCCCGTTCGGATCCCCGGCTCCAAACAGTGATTTGCCGAATTTGCTGCTTCAGCAGTGCTGGCGTCATGCGGCCTTGGTTTCAAATCGGAGTTGCCAGGCAACGTGTCTGCACGAAACGCTGCCCTGTGAGTGCGGGAGTTTTGAATTCCACGACTGAGTTTACCAGCTACCGTCGATCGGCAGCAGTCTGCAGAGGCGAATTGGGCAGCCTCTGCTCGTCGGGCGGCCGGTCGACCTGTGGAACCGCCAGATCGGTTGTTCAGGTTCGCGCAAAGAGACTGTGCGCTTGTTTGGTGTGGGTGGAGTCTGTGTTGTTGGGCCGTGCCGCGCGAGCTGGCTTACATGTCCGCGACTTCGTTACAGGTACTCGTCGATGCGGGCTTGGAGGGATGGCAGACCGACGTGGGCCTGCATCAGGTTCCAAAAGAGGGGGCGGTCGTTCTCGGGCAGAATCACGCGCTGCAGCAGTGATGCGAAGGTCGGGCTGAGGTAGGCGACGCTCGCGGAGCACTCACGCAGTCGCTTGATGAAGACCTCGATGCGATCGTGCTCGTCCGGGTCGGCGAGCGTCAGTTCGGCTTCCTTCCCCAGGCCGCTCAATTCTTCAAAGCCGTATTGCAGCCAAAGTTTGTGCCGTAGTTCTTCGGGAACAACCGCCTCGGGTGATGTCACGCCGGGGGCAGGCACAGATGCGGGCCATGGTCCCGCAAGGCGGTGGCGATTCGCTCCGAGCCTGCGAGTTTCACTTCCCGTAAGATTTCACAGGTGCGGAAGGGCTCGATCAACAGATGCGGCGCGATCCGATCGAGGAGCACGTGCCAGGTCGATTTGAATGTCGCCGAATGGCGATTTTCTGGTAAACTGAGGGTCCGCGATCGTGGTTGAAAAAAGGAATCAGAAATGGCGCGAAAACAACAGGACCCAGCGCGAGTTCCCGACTGGCGCAGCCGAATCTCCGTCAATCCGCAAGTATGCCACGGTAGACCCTGTATCGCGGGGACGCGAATCATGGTGTCTGTGATTCTCGACTGTTTGCAGGCTGGCGAATCGGACGCGGAAATTCGGCGGCAATATCCGACTCTCGAAACGGAGGATATTCGCGCCGCGATGGGCTATGCAGCCTGGCTGGCTCATGAAGAAGACGAGCATCCGCTGCACACCGAGGTGACCGTTTGAGGTTCAAGCTCGACGAAAATATGCCTGCGGATCTCGCTGTCATGTTGCGTGCCGCAGGGCACGACGTACATGATGTTCATGACGAAGGTTTGGCAGGAGCAGATGCCTCGCCGGTTCTCGCGGCTGCCGTTCAAGAGGACCGGGGTCTGGTCACATTCGACCTGGACTTCGCGGACGTTCGCCAATATCCACCGGGGTCTCACGCGGGAATGGTTGTGTTCCGTCTGCTGGACCAACGCTGGGCGGTGCGGGATGTAGCGCGGGCCTGGGGTGCCACCCACGAGGATGGGGGGGGCTGGGGATGGGCATGAAAAAACGGGCCGGGAGAAGGTCTCTCCGGCCCGTGGGTGTGGGGGCAGCGATCGGCTAAGTTGCGCGATCAATCGCGACGGCTGAATCGGCCGCGGGCGGCCAGGCACAGCAGGCTCAGTCCGCAGATCAGCAGAGAACCCGGTTCGGGCACGACGTAGCTGACATTGTTCACGCTCAGTCCGGCGTCGTCGGCGGTAATGGTTACTGAAGTGAAGCCTTCCGAAGAGATCAATCCCAGGAAATCGACAGTGTCGTAGGTCGTGGATGAGCTCGGAATCGTCACGGAGATGCCGTTGGAGAAATCAAACGTGACGTCCTGCCCCAGGATGGTCGCGAAATTGACGGCGAACGCGTGAATCGCGTAGGGAACGGTGATGGTAATGTTCGCGAGTCCGGTCGTCTGCGGTTGCGACGAGATGACCGGCGGACTGCCGCTGAAAGCACTGCCGACATTAAACAGGTTGGCGTCCCCGTACGAACTGCTTTGGGAAAACACGACTTCGGCAAAGGTGACCGAGGCGTCGCCGGTACCGTAATTGTCGTAGCCGAAGGGGGACACCGGTTCCGGGATGGTGACGGTGGTGATGCCACCCAGAGCCTGCGCGTCGGTGGTCCAACTGGCGGCATCGGAATACACGGAAAAAGAGCTTGCCTGACTGGGGTTCGACACGCCGGCCCACAGCGAAAGGGCCAGCAGGGAACAGGCAAGACGGCCGAAATGATGCATCGTGAACAACTCCTGGAAGCAAGGGGCTCGTATATAAGCGATCGAAAAGTGAGCGGACGCCTGGGCAGCCGCAGGCCGCCACGCGAGATTAACGACGCTGCGGATACGGTGTCAAATGACAGACGCAAAAATGAGCAGGACCGGCACAGGCCGAGAGCGGACCAGTCCTTTCTGAGGAGGGGTGGCTGGTCGTGAAGTTTGAGTTAAAAAGAGTGGGTGGCAGAGTGCCTAAAATCTGCTGTGGGTGTCAAATTTTCAAAAACTGCCGGTTTGGAGAGGCGGGGTGGTTGACACCGTTTATCGGATCGCACTAGATTCGTCGCCAAGTTCGCCAGCCCTGCCTGGGGGCCGGGGGGCGAGGGAGAGGGCTGTCTCCTTGCAGACGGGATGTGCGCTGGTCTGGCGAACGTCTCCGAACCAGGGGCTGTGGAGTGCGGTGATTCGGTCACGGGGGCGGTCCGGTGCGCGAACCGGGGCGGGTATGAATTTCGATGTCGCAGGGAAATTGCCCGGCGACACCGCCTGGTCGTGCGGCTGTTGAACGTGGGGTGGTGTGGCTCCGAGGGCTGCGTGCGGGCGTGAGTGCAGGTGAGAGGACCGGAAATTCTCAATTGAGCGGGCTGGTTTTGCCCCATTTTTTTCTGCGAGGTTGATGATGCGTCGAGCCGAACGAGTTCAGGAACTGTTGTCACAATTCGTGCGAAGCTGGGTTGGCAATCTGCCGACCAAGACGCGACGGCACTCGAATCGAACCGGTCGGGCTGCGGGCTGGCTCAGCGCCGAAACTCTGGAAACGCGCGTGCTGCTCAGCAATTTTCTGGTTTCTAACACAGCGGCCAGTGGTGCGGGCAGTCTGGCGGATGCCGTGGCGCAAGCCAATGCGGACGCGGATGCGAACGGCGCGGTGATCAAGTTCGCAAGCACCTTGCAGAACGCGATATTCAAGCCGGCGGTGGGGGCCAACACGGCGTATGGTGCTACGGCATTTGTGATCACGGGCAACAAGGTGACGATCGACGGTGCCGGTGTGAAAGGCCTGGCGATCGATGGCAGTTCGCTGATGCGGCTATTTGCGATTACCACGGGGAATTCGCTGACGTTGCAGAATCTGACGTTGCAGAATGGCAAGGCCCAGGGAGCGGTCGGTGGCCGTGGGGCGGGGACGTACGGTGGTGCCGGCGGCGGTGGCGGGGCCGGGCTGGGAGGGGCGGTCTACGACGACGGGGGCGTGTTCACTGCGATCAACTGTACCTTTACCGCTAACGTGGCGACGGGGGGCAATGGCGGAGATGGGACGGAGCACGGACCCGGGAATGGCGCGGCCGGGGCGAATTTTGGGGCCACGCCGGGAGGCACGGGCGGAGCGGGCGCGGCGACCGATAGTCGAGGAGGTTCAGGGACAGCTGGTAATCCGGGTGGCTTCGGAGCGGGCGGTGGTGGCGGTGGTGGCGGCAGTAATAATGACGATAATCAGGGTGACGGTGGTGGTGCGGGGGCGAAAGGCGGCGCAGGTGGTTTCGGTGCAGGTGGTGGCGGTGGCGGGGGAGGCGGTGGCGGTTACGGCAGCGCATCTCACCAAGACCCTGGCGGGAGCGGCGGAGCGGGAGCGGCGGGAGGCTACGGTGGTGGCGCGGGGGGGAACGGCGGCGCTGGTGGCGGTGGGGAGTTCAGCTTCGGCAGTGGCACCGGCGGCGATGGCGGCCAGGGCGGTGGCGGTGGTGGCGGCGGGTTCGGCGGAGCCATTTTTGGTAAAGACGGCACCATCAATCTGATCAATGACACGTTCACATCCAACGCCGCCTACGGAGGCAAAGGCGGCACCGGCAGTTCGGGGAGCAGCTTACACGGACATGATGGCGCCCGGGGCAACTCGGGGGGGAATGCCGCGGGATATGGTGGGGCGATCACGGTCGTCAATGGGAACTTGAACGCGACGTTTGTGACCTTCAGTGGCAACATTTCTGCGACGGGTTCGTCGATGTTTGTGGTCAGTACGCCGACCGACAAGGGGAATCAGGCCACGGTCACCGTCGTCAACAGCATTCTCGGAAAGACCGATGCGCCTAACAATTTCTACGCGTTCAACATGTCGGGGGCTCTGCCTCCGGTCCTGACTGGCAGCACGAACAATCTGGTGGTCAAAAATGGTCCCGCGGGGAATGGATTGCCGACCTCGGCCATCGTCAGCACGGCGGATCCGCTGCTTTCGGGACTGGCGGATTATGGGGGACTCTCGAAAGTGCAGGCCTTGACGTTGGGGAGTCCGGCGTTTGGATTGGGCATTCCCGTGAATGGAATCACCTCGGATCAGCGCGGCGCGCCGCGCACCAACGCCCCGGATCTGGGGGCGTACCAGGGGGTAGCGATCATTACGGTCAACACGACCAAGGATATCCTCAATGATACGACACCGAATGAAGTCACGTTGCGAGATGCGTTGACCGCGATCAACACGGGCAAGAAGTCGGGGAATGTGACCGCCACGGGGTTGGTGGCGGGGATGATTATTTTCGATCCGTCACTCGCGAATCAGACGATTACGCTGAGCTTGAGTGACTCGTCGACGGCAGCGTATGGCCAATCGGCGTTTGTGATTGGCACGAAACGATTCGTCGTGATCGACGGCCAAACGGCGCCGGGCTTGACGCTGGATGCAGGGAATACGCAGCGCATGTTTGTGGTCAGTCCCAGTGCGTCGTTGAACCTGAATGCGCTGACCGTGCAAGGGGGGAAAGCGGTTGGCAGTAATGGCGCCAATGGCTCGAAAGCGACCAATTCCGGCGGGGGCGGCGGAGGAAGTGCTGGTTTGGGTGGCGCTGTGTATGTCGATAGCGCTGCCACGCTGATCGCGACGGCCAGCACCTTTACCGGCAACTCAGCCGTGGGGGGGCAGGGGGGCGCGGCCGGCGGTGGCACAGCGGCCGACTACACCGGTGGTAAGGGAGGCGGCGCCACCGGGGGGAGTGGTGGCGGACCGAACACGAACGGCACCAATGGTGGGTTCGGCAGCGGTGGGGGCGGCGGTGGCGGCGGTGCCAGTGGGAATCCAGGTAATGGCGGACATGGCGGATTCGGTGGCGGCGGCGGCGGCGGCGGTGCGACTCCGTCCACGATTGGTGTCGCTGGCGTGGCGGGCTTCGGCGGCGGCGCCGGGGATGGGAATCTCGGACGGGGGGGCGGAGGCGGGGCCGGTTTGGGGGGCGCCATTTTCGCGAATAATGCCAAGGTATTCCTGACCAACGACACGTTCACGGCGAACTCAGTCCAAGGTGGAGCCGGGACGGCCGGAGGCGGATCGGGGCAAGGGGCGGGGGGCGCGGTCTTTGTGCGGAATGGCAAGCTGACTGCGACCTTCACGACGTTCAACAGTAATGTGGCCCCCGCCGGGGGGACCGACGTGTTTGTGCTGAGTGGCAACGACCCCACGAGTGGCAGCCCGGGAGGTGTGGCTCAGGCAACGTTGAAAAACAACATCCTGGGGCAAACGCTGGCTCCCGTGGCGGATTTTGTCGCCGCGGTGTGGGGCAAGACAACTGTGCCCAATCTGGCGGGGAGTACCAACAACCTGATTTCCAATAACAGCCCGACCTTCGGGACGGGGCTCGTGGGGACGGGAGTCACGAATACGATCATTGGCGATCCGAAACTGGCTGGGCTGGCGAAAGCACCTGGCGAGAAGACGGCGACGATGGCGATCCAGGGGGGGAGTCAGGCGCTGCATGCCGGAACGGCGGTGCCCGGGATTACGACCGATCAGCGAGGGCTGGATCGATCGACCAAGACCCCTGATTTGGGCGCCTGGCAGTCGGATTATGCGCCGGAGATTTCGTTGCAACCAGCGGATTCCGATCCGACGACGTTTTATGGGCAGACCGTTGTCTTCAAATCGAAGGCCTATGGGCGGCCCAGCACGCTGTCGGTGCAATGGTACGTCCAGAATGGTGGTCAAGGAGGGTTTCAGTTACTGCCGGGGCAAACCGGTGTGGATTTGACCTTGGACGAAGTCACTCCCAGTATGGATAAAAATGTCTACCATGCGGTGTATACGAACTCGGCAGGGTCGACCACGACTCGCAATGCGCTGTTGACGGTCAACCCG
>JAFEBR010001068.1 GCA_018242565.1 Planctomycetota bacterium
GCGGCGGTCCGTCCGGCCCTGTGCTGGACACTCGGGCGGATCGGCGCCCGGCAACCAAGCTATGGCCCGCTGAACATGGTGGTTCCGACTGAGGTTGTGGAAGGCTGGTTGAAGCCACTGACGACCTGCGACGATGCGAGCAGCGTCTACCAACTGTCGCTGATGCAGATGGCCCGACGCACCGGAGATCGCTACCGCGACATATCGGCATCGACACGCGATGCGGTGCTAAGCACGATGCAAGCACATCACACCTCGGAACATTTCCTGACGCTCGTGCGCGAAGGCGGGTTGCTCGACACCGAAGAACAGAACCTGATCTTTGGCGAAGCGCTGCCCAACGGCCTGCGGATCCGATAGGGAGACAGGGACAGGACATGCGCGGCGGCCGTCGTCGCCGGGAGGCGCATGCCGAAAAGGCGCTCGAGGGCACAAATTCCAAGCCGAACTCGGCGAGAGGAACGCCCGCAGATGCGGCGGAACAAATGACCGCTGCCGTCTCACTGACTTCCGAACAGGAAGCCGCCGCCGACTCGATCGATGAAAAATACATCGGCCCTCTCCGTTCGCTCAACCGCGATACGCAGGGGTTGCATAATCGACTCATCTCGCTGGAAGCCGACAAACTGGTCGAAATCGAGAACACGCTTTCCCAAGAACAACTGGCGCAACTGCGAGAAAGCCGTCGATGCCATGGGGGAAGCCGTGCAAAACGTCATCGACAAAGTGAAACCCGACCAGAAATTAGCATAACCCCGGATCGATCATGAAGAACTTTGTCATGACGGCTTTGCTGCTCGAGTCTGTGATCGGCGGCAAACTCATCGATCGTGGCTCGTTTTCCGTCAATCACGCTCAGGTCAAACATGACGAAACCGCCATCACCGACGGCGTTCACGATTTGCAACAAGAAATTCAAGACAAGGCGTCCCACGTGGGGCATACGGCACAAGACGAGAAAAAGTGAGCTCGTGACTCGACCGGTCAAGAGCGACAACAGTTCCGCACCACGAAACACTTCGCACGTGGCCAGAGTCGATCTGCAGTCGACGGCGGAAATCCCCAATCCCCCACCGTACCAACAGGAAATACCACCAACGCCCGCAAGCATCCAGGCAGATGGAGTCGAGCACGAGGTCCTTCTGGCCGATCGCACCGATCCCACGAACACTGGCGATCTGCAGGAACTGATCGATGGCCTGAATCACGATCTGGCTGGCGAATATCAGGCCGTGGTGATGTACACGAAGTTACTTGGCGAAACTCACCGGCCCGTACCGCCGTGAACTGCGAAGTTTCTTTCAGGCGGAAATACACGCAATCGCGGCTGACAGCGAGCGAATCCGTCAGGCCGAAGGGTACGGTGACGTCGGCTTGAAAGTCACCCCGGTAACTCAGTTATCGGACGAAACACATCATAAAGAAGAAATAGAACGCATTCTGGTCGGCGGGATCGACTAAACTACTGAGGGAGACAACCTGATGCATGCCAGCAAATTCCTGCCCGATTTCGAAATCCGCGACCTGCGGACGAGATTACGGCAGATCCAGGCGGAAACCGAATTGCTGGCGACCCAGCAACGGTCCCTGCGACGGCAATTGCGTGACGCAGAATCCATCCGCGAAGCGCGGCGGACCAGCGCCGACATGCGAAACGACCCCGGTGCGGACGCCAGTCGCGTACAACGGACATCGATTCTGGATCCGAAAAAGGTACGAATTCCCGCTACCGCCTCTCGACGAGTTGACAGCACACTGGTCTCACAGGAACGTCCCATGAATGCCACCAGCGATCCCTCGCCTCTCGACATCTGGCGACGCTGTGTCGCGATTCAAGCCACTTGGACTCGTGCCCAGGAACTGAAGCGGCGCGTCACAAAAGTGCCTGACTGGCAACCACCCGGTTATCGGTCCATCTTTGTCGTGAGACCAACCCGGCGCGGCCTGCGACGGAGACCAGAAACGGGAAACTACCAAGGAGCGTCCCCATGACCGTGGCACTGAGAGAAGAAGCTGGTGGCAAAGTCTTGGTAATCCGGCTTGGAGGCCGACTCTTAGCCGCCGATTACGAGAAGTTCATTCCCGTTGTCCAGCGCATGTTGCGGCAGCATGAGCACATTCGCCTGCTGATCCAAATGCATGATTTTCATGGCTGGAGTTTGTCGAAGCTCTGGAAAGACCTTCCGCCAGACCAAATCCGGTTTGCCGACATCGAACGCCTGGGGTTCGTCGGTGACCCTCAATGGCAATCTGGCAGCGCGGCCTTCTGCAAACCCTTCAGCAAAGCGACCGTGCGCCACTTCGACGAAAACAAGGCCCGCGAATCTCTCAATTGGATTACTGAAGGACTGCGCGATCCGGTCTGACAGCGGCCGGGCGGTAGAGACGTTCTGTGGCATCGAATCCAGCAGAAAACTCCTGGCCTGGGATTTCCGACTCGCGATAACGAATGATGCGTTCGGCCGTCTCGATCACGCCTTGTGGTCTACCCAGCGCCCTGTATGATGACACCGCCCGCATGCCAAATCTCTGGTGTCGGTTCTCCACCGAAAGACTCTCACTATGCCAGATGTCGAGTTGTCGTTGCTGGTTTTGAAGACCAGACACTTAGAGGCGTTGCGAAAGGTCTACAGCACCCTGGGCATCGCCCTGGTCGAAGAGCGGCACGGGAAAGGGCCCATCCACTATGCCGGTCAAGTGGGCCCGGTTGTGTTTGAGATTTATCCACTCCCCGAAGGGGACACCGTGGTGGATACGACCACCCGCCTGGGGTTTGTCGTGTCATCTTTGGCGAATGTTCTCAAATCGCTGGAAAAGCTGGGGACGCCCATCGTCACCAAACCGCAGGCTTCCGAGCGCGAAATGCGGGCCATCATTCGCGATCCTGACGGTCGTTCGATCGAACTTCATGAAGCCTGATCAAGCGGGCGTGGCGGTCCGCGATTCGCCGTCCGTGTTCTCTGGTCGAACCGCGTTACGATTCCCGACGACGATTGAGGACAATTGACCGCACGGCGACGATCGATCAAAGGCGTGCGGCGCCTCTCGCTGTCCACGGTTCTTACGATGGTTCGAATGTTGTCTTCCGCCTGTTGCGGATGGAAACCCGGGGCCCAGATCTGATGAACCTGGGTTACTATCGTTTTCGAGGCCCGCCCTCTTTCGTCCAGGCAAATTCCGCTCCGCCGTTCGCTTGCGACTCTCAGGATCAGGCATCGCGAGCGGTCGATCCACCTATGTGAGACCTTGATCGCCGCAGGCGACTCCTTGTCTTCTTGTGGCCAACGGTTACAATCCGACCAGAGGGTGATGCGTCATCGACGAACTCCCGCTCGCTTTGTCGGATGAAGATGTTTGCCGCATATCAGCAGATGCTGATGGGCGAGATCATAAGTCAGCCGACGTGCTGTCAGACCTGTGGGATCGCCCGCACGTCGTCTTTTTTTTGGGACGGGTTTCTGGCCCCCCGTCCGTGATTCTGCTTCCGATTGCCCGGTACTGAAACGAGCACATCGATCTCCAGCGTCACCCGACGCGGAATTCTCTTGCAGAATTCCTGGTTGATGACATCGATTCGATCTTAGACGCACGCCCGACAGAAAGAGCGACGCGGGCGGCGCACGAGTCCCCAGAGTCACAGCCCCAGGACAACCGGTGTCTTGCCGGCACACGATCCGTCCACTGAAAGGCACCGATGCAGCTTCCCGCGATTCCTGAAAAACTGGGACGCATATTCACTTGGCGCAGAACTGAAACTGTTGGTGGACCGTCGTCCGAGGACGAATTGCCGTTACGCGCCGAACTCTACAGTCTCGAACAACTCGAACGCCATGCCCGGGCACTCGCCGCTTCCGATCGTCTCCTGCAAGGATCAGCCCCGGAACTGTTACACGCGCGGCTCGAAGAAAATGAAACGCTGCTTGTCGAGACGCATGAACTGGTCATGGCGGCGGCCAATCGCAAGCGTCGCATTCCCCCGGCCGCGGAATGGCTGCTCGACAATTTCTATCTGATCGAAGAACAAATCCGCACGGCCCGGCGGCATTTGCCAAAATCGTACAGCCGTCAATTGCCGCGGCTGGCCAATGGCCCCGCGGCCCATTTGCCGCGTGCCTACGGCATCTCGCTGGAACTGATTGCGCATGGGGACGGGCGCGTCGATGTCGATAGCCTCAATGCTTTCATCGCGGCATATCAGACAATTGAGCCGCTGCAGATCGGCGAGCTGTGGGCGATTCCCATCATGCTGCGACTGGCGCTGATCGAGAATCTGCGACGTGTTGCAGCACGAGTGGCCTCGGGGCGGTTGGCCCAGGACCTCGCCGACGACTGGGCCGAAAAAATGGTTCAGGTCGTCGAGCAGAATCCGAGCGATTTGATTCTGGTACTGGCCGACATGGCCCGCGCGAATCCTGCGCTGTCCGGGGCGTTTCTGGCGGAATTGACACGCCGACTTCAAGGCCAAAGCCCGCACTTTGCTTTTGCCAATAGTTGGCTCGAACACCGCCTGTCGGAGCAAGGCCTGACCATCGAACATCTCGTCGTGACCGAAGGTCGTGACCAGGCCGCCGACCAGATCTCAATGGGCAACAGCATCAGCAGTCTGCGGTTTCTCTGTTCCAATGACTGGCGCACGTTTGTCGAACAACACAGCCGCGTGGAACAGATTTTGCGCGGTGACCCCACGGGGGCCTATGCACTCTCGGACTTTGCGACGCGCGACCGCTGCCGGCACGCCATCGAAAAGGTCGCACGTTGCAGTCCGTTGACGGAAATCGAAGTCGCCCGCCAGGCCCAACAACTCGCCTATACCGCCGCTGCGGAAAGACCGCACGACCGAACCGCGCATGTCGGCTATTACCTGATCGACGAAGGCCGCGCGCAGCTCGAATGCCTGACTCAAGTGCGGCTGACAATTCCGAACGCCGCGGCACGTCTCGGTCGGCGCATCCCCTTGTTCCTGTACTTGGGAAGCATCACGTTGCTCACGGCCCTGGCAAGCTCCAGCCTGCTCTACGCCCTCAGCCAGCACGGCACGAATGGGTTCATCCTGGCCCTGCTGCTGATCCCCACGCTGTTGTCCGCATCGTACCTGGGCGTGGGAATCACGAATTGGCTGGCGACGCTGCTGGTGAAATCGCGACCACTGCCCCGGCTCGATTTCAGTGAAGGGATCCCTCCCGAGCACCGCACCCTGGTCGTGGTGCCGACGATGTTGACGAGTGCAGCGGGAGTTGAAGAGTTGCTCGAAGGACTGGAAGTCCGCTATCTCGCCAATGTCGATGATCATTTGCATTTTGCGTTGCTCACCGATTTTCTCGATGCGCCGACGGAAACGCTGCCGAATGACGACTACCTGCTGCGGCTGCTGTCAACGGGCGTCGAACGGTTATGTCGCAAATACGCGGGAGAACGGTCCGACATTTTCTTTCTGTTTCATCGGAGCCGGCGCTGGAACAGTCACGACGCCGTTTGGATGGGATTTGAAAGAAAGCGCGGAAAGCTCGCCGACCTGAACGCCTTTCTGCGCGGTGCCCACGATCGATTCTCGCACATCGTCGGCGACACGACGGCCCTGCACGAGGTGCGTTATGTGGTCACACTCGATACCGATACTCAATTGCCCCGAGACGCTGCGCGCGAATTGGCCGGGGCGCTGGCCCATCCCCTCAACCGACCGGTCTGGGATTCCACGTTGCGGCGGGTCGTGGCCGGATACGGCATCCTGCAGCCACGAGTCGGAGTGTGTTTACCCAGTGCTCGACGTTCGTGGTACGTGCGAATCTTCGGCGGCGACGCGGGCATCGACCCGTATACGCGGGTCATCTCGAATGTCTACCAGGATCTGTTTTGCGAAGGGACATTCGTCGGCAAAGCGATTTACGACGTCGATGCTTTTGAACAGAGCTGCGGCGAATTCCCCGAGAACGCCATCCTCAGCCACGACTTGCTGGAAAGCGCTCATGCCCGTTCGGGATTGATCAGCGACGTTTTACTCTACGAAGAATTTCCGGCGAGCTATGCCGCCGATGTCAGTCGCAAGCATCGCTGGATCCGTGGCGACTGGCAGATTGCCTGGTGGCTGCTCCCCTGGGTGCCGCGCCTGGCCGCACAACGGTGCGAGAACCCGATCAGCGCGCTGTCGTGGTGGAAGATCTTTGACAATCTGCGACGCAGTGTCGTGCCGCTCGGCATGCTGACACTGCTGCTGCTGGCCTGGCTGGGCGTCGCATCGCCCTGGAACGCACTGGCGCCGCTGTTCGTCCTGGCGGTTGTGGGTACTCTCCCGGTGCTGACCTTTCTGCTGAACCTCGTTCACAAGCCGACCGACCGGCTCTGGACGCAGCATGTCCGCGACCTGACCGTGGCATTCGGCAAGCAAATCGCCGATTGCTGTTTCACGCTGATCCTGCTGCCGTATGAAGCCTACGTCAACGGCGATGCCATCTCGCGGACGCTGGTCCGTGTGCTGATCACCAAGCACAAACTCCTGGAATGGAAAACGGCCAGTGAATCCGAGCGGAGTGCTGGCCGCGACCTGGCCGGTTTTGTCAAAACGATGCGATTCGCGCCGTTGTTGTCGCTCTTCAGTCTGGCCCTTTTGACTCTGGTCAACCCCGGCAGCCTGACCAGCGCGACGCCATTCCTCGCGTTGTGGTGCGTTTCTCCCGGCCTGGCCTGGTGGCTCAGTCGCGAGTTGTCTCCGGCACCGGTGCGACTTTCCGAAGAGCAACGGCAGTTCCTGGGGATGTTGTCTCGGCGTACCTGGCGTTTCTTCGAACAGTACGTCACTGCAGAAGACCACTGGCTGGCCCCGGACAATGTGCAGCTACATCCGATGCCTGTGATCGCGACGCGGACCAGTCCCACCAATATCGGCGTCGCCTTGCTCGCCGATCTGGCCGCCTGCGACTTCGGCTACTGTTCCCCCGGCCGTTTGCTCGAACGTGTCCAACAGACTTTCGGCACGCTGTCTCGCATGGAGCGGTACGCGGGTCATTTTTACAACTGGTACGATACGCGGTCGCTGCTGCCCCTGCCGCCGTTCTACGTTTCGACCGTGGACAGCGGAAATCTGGCCGCCAGCTTCATGGTTCTGCGCAGCGGCCTGAACGAAATGGTGGATGCGAAAATCCTGCCCGCGCGCCTGTTCGCCGGAATTCGCGACACACTGCGCATCCTGCAAGACGAGTCTCGAGAGTGTAATGGCGGCGGCCCTACGCGAGGCCAACCACTCGTCCCCGTGGCCATTTTGCACAAAATCGAGCGGCTGATCGATGAACTGGCGGTCCAGCCACAATCACTAAAGGCCTCCCTGACGCTGTTGGCACAACTCACCGAAGTGGCACAGGAGATTGCGGCAGCGTCTGGCGCGACCCAGGAGTTGCAAGGGTGGGCCGATGCGTTTTTCAGAATGTGCGTCGAACAGAGAGATGAGCAATTGCAACTGGCGGGCTGGGCCGAATATTCGCCTTTGCCCGACCCGTTCTGGCACAGCGACGTTCCCGGATTGCAGTCGCGACTGGACGATCTTCAGCCCCGACTGTTACTGCTGGAAAAAGTACCGACACTGCGCGAACTCGCCAGCTGGCAGACACTGCTTTTACCAACGCTGGATGACGTCCTGACTTTTCTGTCGGTCGAGGGTCACGATCCGCAACACGC
>JAFEBR010000106.1 GCA_018242565.1 Planctomycetota bacterium
ATGCTCGCAAAGCGGCGAGCGACCCGACGGCGATTTTGCGCCAGCCATATGACCGGGGTTTGTGCTCTCCCGCAGTCGCCAGCAGAGCCCACATGGCATTGTTGCCATTCAGAACCACCGCCAGGACACCTCCCTGAAAGACAACTCCTTTGAAACGGGAATGCACGTCCGTACGCACCTTCGCCAACTGGAGCAACGGTTCCAGCAACAGCGCCTGCGGATCGGAGGTCTCCACCTGCTGGACGGAGTCGGTCTGTTGATCAAACAACCAGTGTGATGCGCGCCCTGAATTCATCCACGTCGGCGACGTCAACACCAACTGACGGCCATCTCGCGAGACGGCCCCGAATTGAAAATGGCTCGGCGGCGCCTTGGAGGACATTACAACGCCCGGATTCAGGCGAGGAGACCCTGTCCGGTCAGGGTCTCGCGGCGGAAAGTGTCGCAACTCTCCCTTGCTGGTCACCCCCACCGGCCCATCGAGAGCGCTGACATCAAATAACATCAACAGCGAATCCGGATGTTCCGGACGTGGAAACTCTCCCACCAGTTCGAAGACGGCCCCTGTGCCCGTGCGGGCCAGCGCATACCAGCGCTGCGTCCGGGCCTCGGGCACGCCTTCGCAAAAAAACCGATCCCGCTGCCAGGTCAATGGATGGGGTCGGGCCAAAGTCCCCAGGGGCTGCGCATCCTCCAGCGAGAACACTTCCACGGAATGCGTGCCAATAACCAGCAGCGCCCCGGCGTGCATACACACTCCCAACGGATTGGGATTGGCCAGAACCAACGGGCGGACCTGACAGGTGAGCGACGACAAGTCGACCTTCAGCAGAAACAGACCGGTGGCCGACAAACGCCCAACCACAGCACATGAGGTCTGCAGATCCTGCCCGAGGTCAGACCAGTACAGCTTGCCCGGAGGGATCGAATCCGAGATCTGCCGTGCCGCGAAACGCGAATCGGTCCAATACAACAACCGTTGGTCCGCCATGACGGCCAGGGCTTTATCTCCGGCCGCCTTCCAGATGCGTTGCGGGTCAGGTGCCACCGGCAGCAGCAGCGGAAATTTCCGCAGCCGTAATAACGCGGGCAACCGCGAGTCGATTGTGGGATCGACCAGCGTCGTGATGCGTGGCCGGGGGGCCAGGATCTGCTCCAGATCGTAACGTGTTTCGCGCAGAGTTTTGCGCCCGCGCGGCGAACGGCGGATCAATTCCATCCGGCCGCTGCGCTCGACACTGACGAGGTACAGCAGCGAATCCCACCCAGCGAGCGCCCGCTGAAAATCGGCATCGGCCAACACCTCGGCGGCGGTGATCAGCACAATTTCCGCCGTTTCGTCGGCGGGTTTCCCGCGGCGATCTGCCCCTGGTTCGGCGTCCCCCTGCAGCAGTCGCGCCAACGTGGGAATCGCGGCCCCCGGATGCAGACTCGATTCGCGGACTCCCAGATGCTCACGAATCCCAGCGGGTGTCAACAGGTCGACATGGTCGAGATGCGCCCGGCGCGGGCGATAGGCTGCCAGCTCATCGCCACGCCGACGGGTGCCCGCCAAGGCCAGAGCCACGGCCGTCGCAAACACGCGGGGCACACCCCACAGCCGAATTCCCGCATCGATGAACACCACCCGTTTTCGGGGAGGCTCCTGCGGAGGCGATTCGCGGCGCAGATACAGGGCCTCGTTCAACGCCACCCGCACAATAAACGTCGCATCGTCATGCGCCAGTTCGCTCAGCAGCAGTCGATCAAACGATCCCCGGTTGGTGATGTCTGACACGCCCCCCAGCGGCAAGTCCTCTTGATCCAGCAAGGCCCGGGGTAAAGTCAGTGCCGCCATCAACTGCCGGGTCAGGCGGACCAACCCCGCCAGTTCGTCATCCTGTTCGAGTCGACGCAGCAGGTCGGCAAAGGTGGCCGGCCGCTCTTCAGTTGCCTGGGCACTCTCGGGCAGTTGCTCGAGTCCTGTCTCGCGACGCAATTGCAGCCGATCGGCTGTGATCCGTCCGGCGCCGGCCGCGAGCGCCTGCAAGCGAGACAACAGCACGGGAGGGTGAGCGGGGGATTGAGGTTCCAACAGGTCGGGATGGATCCCTCGCTGCATCTCGTTCAGCAGTGCACGGGCGGTTTCGGACGGAATCATGGGGTCGGCCGTTTCGAACACCTGTTCCGCCAAATCGGCCTTCCGGGCCGTGGAAGAGCGCAGTTCGCTCGACAACGCGGTGATCTCGTCCAGCACCGCCTTCAGATCGTTCAACAAGGGGGAATGCTGCCACTGATCCGATCCGTGCGGCAGCAACTCCTGCGTCAAGTATTCACTCCCCTTCGCATGCCGGACACCACGACAGGCCGCGAGAAATAACGCGATGGCATCCAGGTGCGGCCACCCGTACGGCACGAGACGCTGCAATACGGCATCGACCTCGGCACGAAAGGCGATGGTCTGGCCGTCGCGCCAGGCCATGACGGAACCATCGCCGCGCCACTGCCAGAATGTGGTGGCATGTGGAGCCAGAAAGCGCTGGAGCAGAGTTGTCGGTTGACCCATGCTGCCATCCTAATCGGAAAACTGTGCGACGCAAAATCGCCCGCCCGCAATCCTCACTCGGGACATGGCCAGACCGCCCGCCTGAGGCCCTGGCCACAGCCCCTCAGCCCGCCCTCGTCTTCACACCTCCACGGCATGCTGTTGAAACCGCCGACAGAGTTGGGCATAGACGCCCCCGGCGGCCAGTAACTCGGCATGTTGCCCGCGCTCGACAATCTGACCGTGATCGAGCACGAGCACCAGATCGGCATGCCGTATCGTACTCAAGCGATGCGCCACCACGAAACTCGTGCGCCCCTGTAACAACGTCGATAACGCCTGTTGTATCCGTAATTCGGTCAGCGTGTCGACCGAACTGGTAGCCTCATCCAAAATCAGAATCCGCGGATCAGCCAGCAGGGCCCGGGCAAAACACACGAGCTGCCGTTGGCCGAGAGACAATCGGCTTCCCCGTTCACCCACCGGAGTCTGAAAGCCCTGCGGCAGATCCGCGAACAACTCATAACAATCGAGACGCCGGGCCGCGTCGAGAACTTCGGCGTCGCTGGCACTCGGCCGCCCGACGCGGATGTTCTCCAGGACCGTTCCGGTGAACAGGAAATTGTGCTGCAACACGATTCCCAACTGGTGATGCAGCGAGTCGCCAGTGATCTCGCGAGTCTCATACCCATCGACCAGCACACTCCCCGCAGTCGGCAGGTAGAACCGGGCGATCAGATTGATGATCGACGTCTTCCCCGAACCGGTGTGGCCCACGAGAGCAATCGTCTGCCCCGGCTGAACCGTAAAATCAATCTCATGCAGGACCGGTACGTCGGCGGAATAGCCGAACGAGACCTGCTGAAACTCGACCTGGCCGCGCAGCGGCGGCAACGCCACCGCGTCGGCGGCATCCTGCCAGTCGGGGGGACTGTCGAGCAGCGCGAAGACCCGCTCGGCCCCCGCCATGGCGGTCAAGGCCTGGTTGTATTGTTGCCCCAGATGCTGAATCGGGCTGAAGAAAATGTTCGCGAGAAAGAAAAACTGAATCAGATCGCCGGGGGCCATCTGTGACTGCATCACCCGATACCCTCCGACCAACAGCAGCGCCGCAATGAACAGTTGGCTGCTCGATTCCAGCAGTGGCAGGAACACCCCCGCCCGCCGCGCCGCCTTCATGTTGTACCGCGCATGGTCCCGCACCAGGTCGCCGAACAACACCCCGTTCAACGCCTCGCGCACGAACCCCTTGGTCACCCGGATCCCGTTGACCGACTCGGCCAATGTCGCTGTGACCCGACTGAAACTCTCTTGAATATCACGATAAGCCCGGCTCAGCCGTTTTCGAAAATAGCGGTTCAGCCCCCAGATCACGGGCGTCATCAGGCATACGACGCTGAACATCGCCACGTCGAAGTACAGCATGAACAGGGCCGAGACGATCATCTGCCCCAGCCCCACAATGGTCACGAACAGGACGTCCTGCACGCCGATGCGCATGGCCTCACAGTCGGACGTCACACGACTGATGATCCGGCCGATCTTCGTGCGATTGAAGTAACTCATCGGCATGCGCTGGATGTGCGTGAAGATCTGCTGCTGCAGGTCGTGAACGACTGACTCTCCCAGTTCCAATGCCAGACGTTGCCGAAAGTGAAAGTTCACCTGGGTGGCCAGTGCCAGGATGAAAAAGCCCGCCGCCCCGGCCAGGATATCCGCCAGCGGCGCCCGGTGGGCAATGGGCCCGTTGATCACGGCCCCGATCACCCAGGCCACACAGGGCAACTGGATCGCCCGCACCACCACGCTCACCAGCAGCCAGTTCCGCTTGGCCGCAAACGGACGCATGAACGTCAACAGTCGGCGGATCAAGCGAAAATCGAGAGGCCGTGCATAAGGCTCGCGGTCCAGATCGGGCCGCAGTCGTGTGATCGACAACGGCTCAGAGGTCGGTGGGCGCTGGGGATCGAGCATCATAAGAAGAGCCGCTCCGCCTGGGCCAAAGCCATGTCACGATAAGGGCCGGAGACCTCACGCAATTCGGCATGCGTGCCACGCTGCACAATGCGACCTTGCTCAAGCACAAGGACCAGGTCGGCATGTCGCAGCGTACTGAGTCGATGAGCCACGATCAGTGTCGTGCGTCCCCGCATCGCCTGCTTGAGGGCGATCAGAATCTCATGCTCGGTTTCGGGATCGATCGCCGCGGATGGGTCATCCAGCAGCAGAATCGCCGGATCCACCAGCAGGGCCCGGGCAATGGCCAGCCGTTGCCGCTGTCCCCCCGACAGATTCATTCCCCCTTCCCCCAGAACCGTGTCATAACCGTCCGGGGTCTCCATGATGAAATCGTGCGCACAGGCCAATCGCGCGGCGCGCTCGATCTGGGCCAGGCTGGCTTGGGGATGCCCGTACGCGATATTGGCCGCGATCGTATTGCTGAACAGGAAACTCTCTTGAAAGACCCAGCCAATATTCCGCCGCAGATCATCGAGATGGAGCGACCGAACATCGTGACCATCGACCGCAACCTGCCCCTGCGTGACGTCGTGGAAGCGGGAAATGAGCGACAACAGGGTGCTCTTTCCCGCCCCCGTCGCCCCCAACAGTGCCACGCATTGCCCCGGTTCCACCGTCAGTTGAATCTCGTGCAGCACGGCCGGGCCGGCAGCATCGTAGGCAAACGAGACGTTTTCGAGTCGCAGTTGCCCTCGGGCGCGCGGCAAGCGGACGGGCTGCGGCGGAGTCTCGATGTCGATCGGCGTGTCGAGAATTTCAAAGACGCGCCGGGCTCCGCTGAGACTCTGCTGCACGCTGTTGGTGATGTTCGTCAGGTTGGCCACCTGGGTGGCGAACTGGGTTAAGAGTCCGGCAAACACGACCAGTCCGGTCCCCAACGGCAGCCGGTCTTGGGTGACCAGCCAGCCACCGTATCCCAAAAGCACCACCACGTTCCATTGGGTCAGAATCCCGATCGCCGGGGTGAACAGGCTGACTTTCCAGAAGATCTCCTGCTGCTGCCGTTCGACCTCGTGCAGAGCGGCGCCAAACCGAGCGATCTCCTGCGGTTCTCGACCGAACCCC
>JAFEBR010001069.1 GCA_018242565.1 Planctomycetota bacterium
TGAACCGGGCCATTGGCTTGCCCGCGGTCGCATACACCACCGAACCCGAGCCGCACGGGGGCAGCCGCCGACTGGCCCAGATCCAGAAGCTCGGCATGGCCATTGGGTGGCGCGAGCATCCGTTTGAATGGGTCGAAGGCCGCCGCATGGGAGTGCTGCGCGAATTCCACCAGGGCCCCTGGAAATGGTTCACCAGTGTGGTTGAATTAACCCCGCGGACCGACGGGGGGACCACGCTCGTGCATCGCGTGCGCATGCTGCCAGCCAACCTGGTAGGCAAACTGGCCGCCCGACTCGAAGTGGGATTGAAAACCCGCAAGGCCCTCGAACGCGTCTACCTGCATATCGATGCGGCTGTCTCGGGCGACCTGGGCTCGCTCGCCGATCCGTTCGAAGATCCCCCCGCCCTGCGTCCGGAGGCCAGCCAGAAACTGGAACAGCGATTAGCACAGGTTGCCGCCCGCGGTGCCGACCTGGAAACGCTGGAACGCCTGGGGGAATTCCTCGCGGTGGCTCCCGTGCAGGAATTGTCGCGCATCCGCCCCCTGGCGCTCGCCCGACGACTGAACGTCGATGAACAGAAATTCCTGGAAACGTGTCTGCTGGCGGCACGCGAGGGACTGCTGACACTCCTGTGGGACATTCTGTGCCCCATCTGCCGTATTCCATCCCAGGTGCAACAATCGCTGAAAGCCATTCGTGAACATGGCCATTGCGAGGCGTGCCAGTCCGATTTTGAACTCGACTTCGCCAATTCCATCGAGATGATTTTTCGGGTGGCCTCCGACATCCGTAATACCGAAACCGGCGTCTACTGCATTGGCGGACCGGCCCATTCGCCCCACGTCGTGGCTCAAGTCCGGCTGGCACCAGGCGAGCGATTTGAACTCGACCTGGCTCTGGCGACGGGTGGCTACCGCCTCCGCGGGCCGCAACTCCCTTATTGCATCGAATTTCGGGCATTACCCGAAGCCTCAGCAACTCGCTGGGAACTGCAACTGTCGCAGGGACCACATCCCGAATCCCCCCGGCAACTGAAGGCCGGACAGCAGCATTTTGTCTTCATCAACGATACGACGCACGAAGTGGTCGCTCGAATTGAACGCACTGTCAGCCGACAGGATGCCGTCACGGCGGCCCGCGCCGCGGCCAGTCCCCTCTTCCGGGAATTGTTCGCAGGCGAATGCCTGGCCCCCGAGCGCCTGGTGCAGATCGAACAGATCACACTGCTGCTGACCCGCCTCGACGAAGCGCAAAACCTGTACTTCGAGTGGGGAGATTCACCCGCGTTT
Source organism: Planctomycetota bacterium (assembly GCA_018242565.1). GTDB lineage: Bacteria > Planctomycetota > Planctomycetia > Planctomycetales > Planctomycetaceae > JACQFH01. The sequence continues at coordinate 1,293 of JAFEBR010001069.1, forward strand.
CGGCGGGTTCACGAACACTTTCGCCAACTCGAAGAGATTGTCCGGCGCGAAGGGGGCTCGTTGTACAAGACGATCGGGGAAGGAACCTGCGCCGTCTTCACCTCCCCTTTGCCGGCCGTACGCGCGGCGATCGCGATGCGCCAACTCCCCGAACCGCAGTTGCGCGTGGCACTGCACCGGGGCCCGGCACTCGTCGCCACGATCAATGACCGCCTCGACTATTTCGGGGCGACCGTCAATACGGCCAGCCAATTGCTCGAGGCCCTGCCCCGCAGCGAATCGCGAAAACACCCCCGCATTCTCGTGTCTCAGGCCATCGCGGGCGACCCGGATGTGATCCGCATCGTCTCCGAGCAAACGCCCCCCCGGCAATTTCAACCCTGGCCACAGATCCCGAACCGCGCCCTGCGCAGCGTGTACCCCCACGAATTGCTGTAATCCGAGATCCGCTCGTGGTGTCTATTTGTCTGGCTGTCGCGATACGCTCACCCCACGGCCAGTTCTTCATCCCGAAGGTCGGTCAAGAACATGCAACCCGGGCTATGCGTGATCATCAGCGGCGGCCGTGCTGCCATGGCCACGGCCTGGGGAGTCACACCACACGCCCAGAAGACCGGCAATTCATCGGAAGCCACCGACACAGCGTCGCCAAAATCGGGCCGACTGATGTCTTTGATCCCCAACTGCTCGGGTAGTCCTAAATGCACTGGGGCGCCATGCACCGCGGGATATCGCGACGTAATCTGAACTGCGCGAATTGCATCGGCCGGTTTCAGGGGACGCATCGAGACCACCAGCGGCCCATGAAACACACCCGCCGGCCGACACGGGATGTTCGTGCGGTACATCGGCACATTCACTCCCTGCTCAATGTGCCGAACGGGAACGTTCGCCCGAGATAAGGCCGCCTCGAAGGTGAAGGAACAGCCAATGACAAAGCCCACAAAATCGTCGCGCCACAACTCGCAAATGTTGTCGCGCTCTTCCGCCAATTGTCCGTCGCGCCAGACCCGGTATCGAGGCACGTCGGTTCGCAGATCGCCAGTTGGAGCGGCGATGGGCGGAACCCAGGAACCCGGCGCGGTCACATCCAGCAGCGGGCAGGGCTTCGGATTGCGCTGGCAGAACAGCAGGAAATCATCCGCCAAATCGCGGGGCAGAATCACCAGGTTGGCCTGAGCAAATCCCGCCGCCAGCCCCGACGTCTGTTCCCGGAGTACTCCCGCCCGACAGGCCAGCCGGACCTGTTCCGCGGTCAGCAACGCTTTACGGTCCACCGTCATAGCGTGTTCTCTGACTCGCCCAGATCGCGCAATTGTTCGAGCGTAAAAATGCCCGAGTTGTGCCCGTCACTGAAATTGACCTGGTAGGCGTAGTTGCCCACCGGAAACATCGCCGTCGCCCGCAGCGGGGCCGCCTCTTCCGGCTTCAGAATGTTGAAGACCGGCGGCGGAGCCGGGGGCTCATTCCGCTTCTGTCGGCAGGTGGCACACGGACACTCTTCCCGCATGGTCCGCCAGAGGATCCTATGGGTGGCACCATCGCTCCAGCTGATCAGCAGCGATTCCTTGTCGGCTTTTAACGATTTCAACGTCGGTTCTTCGGTCGGGTGTCTCATGCCCCGATTATATCGGGTAGCCCGACGTTGTGTACCGTGGCTTGCCGCCTGCTCGACTCGCGACAGGCCCGCCGGCCTGGTTCAGCTGACCTCGACGGGCAATGCGGGCGTTTCCGGCACCGGCGGCGTGGGCGTCTTGAACTCAAACCGCGCCAGCTTGCCATGCCCGGCCGCATACAGCGTGTCGCAGGCTTCATTCAACTCAAAATCATGAATGTGCATCGGCGCTTTGTCCTGGTGCAGCACCTTGCCGTCGGCGACCGATAGGAACTTGACGAACCCTTCGTGATCGCCCCCCGCCGTGACCAGCCA